>CAMPIC010000220.1 GCA_946886185.1 uncultured bacterium | reverse complement strand
AGCTTCGCCGCCAGCTTCGCCGCCAGCTTGGGTCGTATCGGCGGTTTGGGCATCGCCCGCGCGCTTGGTTGCATCCGATCCGGCACCCGCGGATGCATGGCTATCCTCCCGAGGGTCGATCCCCGTGTGATGTGACCGCGCTGCGGCAAGCCCGCCCGAGCCCCGCGTGTCTTCGACGGGCTCCGCTTCCGGATCCGCGAAAGGGCGGTGTCCATGTTCTTCGACGGGCTCCGCTTCTTCGACGTGTGGATCGCCGACGAACTCGATGGGCTTGCGGTCGATCTCGGGAGTCGCCTCGATGCAGCACGTCCACTCCGAGCCACGTTGCAGTGCGAGATCGAACGAAATGCCGCTCCCGGAAAACGTCGGCGTTTCACGGCTCGGGAAGATCGTCAGTCTGAGCCCACGTTGGAAGTCCTTCCGCTCGTATGTGAGGCGGAGACCATCCTCGATCGGATAACGCGCAACGCCGACAGCAGCGCGGAGGGACTGGTCCTTGACCAGGAAGATGACCGCGAAGTCGGCATCGATCAGGGGGGAAAGACGGAAGCGAGCGGTCTCGCATCCGAAGTTGCGGATGGTGAAGTCATCGTGGAGGGAGCCTTCGACGCGCCGGCGTAAGCGAAAGAACAGGGTGCCGCTGGCGATGTCTCCCTCCGCGCCCCGAAGCCTCGGATTCTGGAACGTCCACTCCGCGCTCCCTCGTCCTCTCCGGGTGCGCCCGAGGAGTTGCCAGGCGTGACCGCTCACGGCGATGCGATAGGTGGAGAGGACACGCGTATCTCCCGCGAAAAATCCGTGGAGACACTCGGACTGCAGCTCGCCGTTCGGCCCACAAGCAAATGCCACTCCCAGGCCATGCAGGATCACTCCGGGTGCGCTCAGATGGATCGTCATGGCGGCGAATACACGATGCCGACGATCGTGCCCCAGATGATGTGCAATCCGATGTTGGTGACGGCGAAGCTAGCAGATCCGGTCTTTCGGCCCAGGAAACCGAGGCCGGTCATCGGAGCGACGAGAGATCCAGCCAGGAACACGGCGAGCACGAGGCCCCAGAGAATGCTCGAAAGGAGGCGCGGACCCAGTCCTTCGGCGACGTTGGGCAGGATCACCGTCGCCCACACCAGCGTGAGCAGGATGCTGTTGATTTCGTGAGAGATGAACCCGATCACCCAGGCGCTGGGTCGATCCGAGACGATGTAGCGCCGTCCGAAATCCGCGATGTCCACGGAGACGAATCCGGGAACGCGCGCGGCCCAAAGCCCGGCCATGGCCATCACGTATCCGGCAATCAGTCCGGCGAGGACCACGCCTCCGAAATCGGTTTGTCGCCAAGAGAGCCATTCCATGGGCTGCTTTCCTATTCCCCTGCGGCAGGACGGATCACACCTCGTCGCGCGCGTTCTCATCGTTGCTGTTCATGGCCCAAAAGCCCGCGATTGCCGCAGTCGCGAGCCCCACGGTGAAGAGTGCTGCGCGATGCATCGACATCCATGTCGCGGGGCTGTGCTCATGAGCGCGATGATCGAATCTGCCGTGCGCTCCGTGATCTCCCGGGACCGGATGCCACAGGTTGTGGAGCCTCTTCGGATCCTCCGGTTCATTCGTCTGCTGCGCCTCATAACCCGACCGCGCGAGGTACCAGTCGCCCAACCCGGGGGCGATCTTGTTCCCCTCGATCGCCACCGTCGTGGGCAGGCCTACCTGAAGCTCGCGCCGGGGGTGATCGGCGGCCCAGACGATCGCGCGCGCGGCTACTTCGGGCTGAAAGATCGGCGGCACAGGCTGCGCTCTGTTCGGAAGACGTGACTTCACCCAGTCGAACTGGGGAGTGTTGGACGCGGGCAGCTGCACCATCGTCACCTTCACGTTGCTCTTCTCATGAATGAGCTCCGCGCGGAGCGAATCGTGAAAGCCCTGGATCGCATGCTTTGCGGCGCTGTACGCCGATTGAAGAGGAATCCCTCGGTAGGCGAGAGCGGACCCGACCTGGACGATGACGCCGGAATCACGGGTTCGCATCCTCTCGAGCGCGGCGAGGGTTCCATGGACGTAACCGAGATAGGTCACCTCCATGACGCGGCGGTATTCTGCGGCGGTCATTTGCGACACCGGAGAGAAGACCGAGCACATCGCGTTGTTGATCCAGACATCGATCGATCCGAATTCACGTTCGACCTGCGCCGCTGCGGTCTCGACGGCGTCGGCGTCCGCCACGTCGAGCGGCAGGATGAGCGCTCTGCCGCCGAGCTGCTCCACCTCGCGAGCGGTCGCTTCCAGGCCCTCGATTCCGCGAGCGATCAATCCGATGCGAGCTCGCCTCCGGGCCAACTCACGGACGGTGGCGCGGCCGATGCCGGCCGATGCGCCCGTGACCACGACTGCACGATCTCTCCAGCGCACGGGGCTCCTTCCTGGACCTGGATCGTGTACCGAAGCGCAATCTGCTCGCGTTTCGTGCGCATGTTTCGTGCCACAAGAGATGGCAACTTGGATCCGACACGTCCCCTCGAGAAGCTTCACATCTCGAGAAGCTTCACCCCTCGAGAAGCTTCACATCTCGAGAAGCTTCACCTCTCGAGAAGCTTCACATCTCGAGAAGCTTCACCTCTCTCGTCCGCAGCTCAGTGCAGGGCCAGGACGACGTTCCGCTTACTCGATGTCGAGCGCCGGAGCAGCGCCGGCCTGTGAAGACAAGCCTGAGCGCGTCTAGTCCACCCGCAGGTCGCCGTAATAGACGCGGAACGGCTCACCGCGTTTGGCACGTGGTCCCATCACCCAGCGCAGTAGGTGGTTCGCGTTGCCGGAACAGCGCAGATGCCCATCGTGCACCCCTTGCTGATGGTGTCCATAGCACGCCGAGACCAGGTTGGACGGATCGTCGCTCCCACCCTGAGAGCGAAACTTGATGTGATGACCGTGAAGATCGGCGCGTTTGGAACATGCGGGCGTCCGGCATCGATGCTCATCGCGCTCGAAGATCCGCCAGAACTGCGGCTTTTTCTTCTTTGGATCGACCTGTTTCCAGACATCGGTCGCGTCTCGAACCATGAGCATGAGTGCCGCCCACGCGGGCAGGGGCCCGACGCGCTGGCGCAGGTTCTCGAGGAAGCGGTTCAAGTCCTCGATGACAGGGTCCGGAGCCCAGAAGGAGATCCGGCAGAAGTCGCCCGCGAGGTTCAATGATTGCCGTCCGCGAGGGTATACCTGGGATCCGACCAGGACCGAGTCGTCGCACACCGAAAGGAGCGCCAGGTCAACGAGCACTTCGAGCAGCCGCATGAGCGCGGGATTGGCCGCGGGATCGCGTTGATAGATTTCGAACTCGTCCGCCCCGGCATGGTCGCGGCTCTCGCCCATGGCTCGATGATCCCATTGACCTTCGTCATGTCGACCCCGCCCGACGGTTGCATGCAGATCCAACCTGCTCGCCTTTGCGATGAGGAAGGCGGCTTCCTCCGCCGTGCACAGCCGGGGGCGAGTCAGATTGCGCGCGAGTTCCTGCGCGACATGTCCGTGCTGAAGCAGGATGCAGGCAAGCTTCACATCCAGATCGCTCCCGGGAAGCGGATCGAGATCGCGATCGGATAGCACGAACACCGGCGGACGATCTCTGCAATCGTGATTTCCGTGGCGCACGCCTCGTTCCCCGTCTTGATGGCGCTCGGCGAAGCGTTCCTGCGCGAGCCGCTCTCGCTGGAGCTGATCGCGAAGAACCACGAGCTTCTCGTGAAGCGGAAGCTCGCGCTTCAACTGCCGGAGAGTGATCCGCCGCGCTCGGACCAGGAACTTCCTGAAACGACGCGGTTCGATCGAGCTCAGCAAGCGCAACCGAGATACACCGACCTTGCCGGACAGAAATGCAGTCTCGATCTCCGGACGACGCTTCATCTGCCACGCTTCGGCCAGCAGCTGCCGGAAGGTCCGCGGAGACAAGCGGAGACAGGTCTCGGCCAGAGCGTCCTGCGTTCGAACTCCGAGATAGCGCGCCGCCGACACGTCCTCCAGGTGCAAGAGGACGCGCAGCGAAAGCACATGAATTGGAGCCGAAAGGGCGCGGATCTCCTCGATTCGCTCGACGATCGTGGCCGGGTCGGCAGTATCGGCTTGAGTTGGGGCCTCCTCGAGCAGCTCGCGGAAAGAGTCGAGCTGGTCGTACACCTGGTCGATGGTACGCTGCGCTCGTTTCAGCGAAGCGCGCAGGGCTGCGGGTACAGCTCCCGACGCCGCGTCGGATTTGGGCGCCGCGTCGGATCGGGGCGCCGCGTCCGGACTGGACGCAGGGTCGGACTTGGGCGCCGAGTCGGAATCGGGCGCCGCGTCGGAATCGGGCGCCGGGTCGGAGATCGAGGCTGAGTCGGACCTGAACGCCGCGTCGGATCTGGGCGCCGCGGCGGGCCTCGATGCGGAGTCCGGTGCGCGAGCGGGTCCGGGTGCCGAGGTTGCTCCGGAGTCACGCGAAGTCGTGAATGGACGGACTCCGTGCTGACTTCGACAAAGCCGCTGAAGACGCCTCTGTTGCGGGTCGGCGGGTTCACTGTCGAGTTCAGCATCGCCTCTGCTCTGACGTGCACCATGCAGCCCGGCGTCGTTTCTGCTCTGACGTGCACCATGCAGCTCGGCGTCGTCTCTGCTTCGAGGTGCACGATGCAGCTCGGCGTCGTCTCTGCTTCGAGGTGCACGATGCAGCTCGGGGACGCCTCCACTGTGACGTGCATCGTGCTCGACCTTTTCTCGGCCACACTCGTCACCGCGCACACGACCGTTCTCGATGACGGGTTCACTCGTCAGGCCGTGTCCAGCGACCTCGGCGAGCATCGCGGCAATGCAGGTATGTCTCGGCGCATCGTAGCCCAGTGTTTTGCGGGCGAGTTCGAGTCCCTCCTCGAACGCCAGGCGCGCGGCGACAGGAGCAGCGATGGAAACACGCCTTCCTTCCGGATCTTCCTCACTGGAACCAGCCGCCGAGCGCGACGTCCGTTCGGATGTAGCCTCCGCCGCATCAGAAGCCTGTCGCACGGCAGCACGCAGTTCCGACACGCTCGAGCGCGCCGCAACCGCGATCCACCAAGGCGCCGACTCCGCAGTCACGACGGGTCGGAGCGCCAGCGCCTGACACTGCGACATGGTTCCATCCAGCAGCGCTTCCCTGAGGGCCGGAACGTCGGCAGCGAGACGGCTCACGACGACGCGGCGCTTGCCGGTGCTCGCGGTCATCTCCGCTGCTTCCACGCAGAAATCGTGAAAGCTAGAAAAACCCAGGTGTAGATAGAGCCGCTGATCGGCCACAAGTCGCAGCGTATCTCCCTCGGCGAGAGCTACCGCGGATTCGGCGCGGGCCAGCGCACGCCAGGCATCGACCAGCTCCTCGGAGACTTCCTTGGGGGAGGGTTCTGGCGGCGCTCCGTAGGGAGGGCTGCTCTCCTCCACCCAGCCGCAGGCGGGACCGGCGAATCCCCGTTTCCACGGCGACTCATTCCATGTCCGGAATGTGTCGTCGTTCCGGCCCATGGGTATCGTTCCGAAGTTCAGCGTTCGCGCAAGTTGAGTTGCAAATGGCATCATCGACAGCGAGTCCATGGAAAAAAACTTTGCATTCGATCCTCAAAGGCACACAACAGTGAACTATACGCTGGACGGCTAGAATAGTTCAACAAACAAATGTTCGCGGCGTGTTTTTTTTTCGGCGCGTCACCCTTTTGCCAAGTGGTCTGATCCCGATCAAATAGGCACGGATCTGGCTCGGACCGCGACGATACGCATCACTGC
>CAMPIC010000219.1 GCA_946886185.1 uncultured bacterium | reverse complement strand
AGTGCGTGTGCTGCTCCGTCGGATTCGGCAGGTTGAAGACGCGGCCGAGCTGGAATCCCGATACGCCGCTCCCGGAAAGCGAGAACGAAGCGCGGACGCTCGAACGGTTGTTGAGGTTGTCGGACGCCTCGAGGATTGCTTCGTACCGCTTGCCGGGGACGAGCGAGCTGGCAAGACGATGGCGCAGCTCCCCTGCCCGGTAATCGTCTCCGAAGGTCACGAGGTTGGACAGGTCCTCAGCGAGAAGCACCTCCCCGTCTTCTTCGATCCGGAGGATCACGGCGCGAGAGGGAACCAGACTGGTGACATTCACCCCGCTCGAATCGAAGAACGTCGCCGTGATCTCGGCGCCGGGGGGCACGAAGTCTCCTTGCTGGCCCAGGGAGAGCGTGAGGGTGGGACCGATCTGATCGGCCGAGGCGGGCGGCACGGTCTCGGGAACGAACAGGTCCGGCAGCGCGCCGAGCGCGTCGCTCTCGCCGTCGTCGGCATAGACATAGATCTGGGCGGGACCGCGCAAACCGGTGCGGAGCGCGCTCGGCACCTGGAAACGCGTCTGGAACTCTCCGTTCGTGACCGGGGCGGTTCCCCGGAAAATCGGAACTCCGCTCAGCTCGTATCGCACCTGCGGGCGCGGAGGATCGGGTGCGATCCGGACCATCTCGGAGTCGTACACTTGAATGACGGCCTGGCCGTCGAAGTCGCTCCGTACGCCGCCCGCATCATCGAGGACACGCCCCGTCAGTTCGGTCAAGACTCCGCGGTGGAGCGTGTCGGCCGATGCTTTCCCCGTCGCGACTGCGGTGGTGTTCAGCTCGATCGAGCTGCGCGCGGTGAGAAGGCGCACCGCGGGATCGCCGTGCAGGGCGAAGCGGAGCTCGTTGAGATCTCCGAGCGCTTCGATCTTGGCCTGGACCGCCGACTCCCCGATCGGCCGCACGCGCGTGACGTCTCTCCCGGGAAACATCGTGGAGAAGAACCCGCTGTTGACGGCGTGATTGCCGGTGCTCGAGGCGACGGAGGAGGCGGAGAAGATCGCGATGGAGCCTCCGTTCGGGTGGCGCATGAGCGCCTCGGCCAGACTCGGAGTCGAAACGTCGAACTTCCCCACCGAGCAGGAGGCGGTGAGGAAGAGGAAAAGCCGGTCGTCATTGGTCAGGCTCCCCACCGTGGAAGTTTCGAAGATGCGCTCGTCCGCAATCTGCGACTCCGACCCGTGCCCGGTGAAGTTGACCACCAAAGTGCCTTCGTTCATGGAGCGGAGCAGCGCGTTCGCCACGTCCGGTTTGTTGGTGTACGCACACTCCTCGCCGTACTCCACGAGATAGATCCGATCGAGCTGAATCGTGCTGGGGAACACCTGGTCGGCCAGAGCTTCGGTCTGCGTCAAGTGCTGCCAGCGGAGCCCGTCGGTGGAGGTGCCTTGGCAGATGTCGTCCGCCACCAGCGTGACGCGATCGCGCCAGGGACCGAAGTCCGATCCGGTTTCGTAGTGGATGATCTTGTCGACCAGAGTCAGCGCCTGGCTCTGCGTCTCGCAGGAAAGCCGTCCGAGATAGAGGTCGAGCGCATCGTCCTGCGGCAGGTCGAGAAGCGCGAAGAAGTCGTCGGAGGAGAAGCGCGGATCGTAGGGTTGAGGGATGTACGGACTATAGAAGTACCGCGTGTAGGTGGGAACGAAGTTGCTCGGATTCGCCACTTCCTTTCCGCGAAAATCCCGATGCGCATCTCCCAGGAGCACCACATAGGCGGGACCGTCGTCGGGATTCCCTCCCGTCCACCGGTGCCGCACCCACTGGAAGAAGTTTCGGATCGCCACCGGGTCGGGACGACCGAAAGAGAACTCGTCATAGATGTCGCTGACATCCACGATCGCGACGTCCGCGTTCTCGCGATCGGGAAAGTGCGTCCGACGATACTGGGCGAGCCGCTCCGCCGCGCCCTCGAAGAGCGGATGGGTCACGATGATCATCTGGACCGGATCGGTCCGCTCCCGCAGATACCCTCCCGCGAGGGGCTCGTCTCGTTCGAGTCTGCTCGGCGCACGCAGCGCGTTCTCGCCGCGCAAGACGAAGCGAGCAGGCAGCCCGCCTCGCGCATCCGTGTTCGCGCGGAAGCGGATGGTGGTCGCTCCCCCCTCGGCGATCGCCACGCCCGGGACGAGCATGGGATTCGCGGAGTCGGTGGCATCGAGCACCAGCACCTCTTCACCGCCGAACCCGCGCACGGAGAACGACTGCACTCCGCTCAGCCCACCCGGGAAGAACGCGGCCGCGTCGCCGCGCGCACGCAGATCGCGGGTGTACTCGAGGTCGATGAACGCGAGGTTGACCTGGTCCAGCCGCTGCACGCCGTTGTTGGGATTGCCGTGGACAGTCATGAGGAACACCTGCGTGTCGCCCGGCACCAGCCAATTCCCCGTCGCCTGGAAATCCCTCCGGACGAAGCCGTCCCAGGTCTTGCGGTCGATGAAATGGCCGTTCAGGGCCAACTCCAGGTCATGATCCGGAGCAGAGCCGCCCGATTGGCTCGCGCCCCAGAAGCGCGCGAAGACCGACACCGAGTCCGCCGCCACCGGATCGGGGACCGAGACGGTGATGGTGCTCACATCGTCGCGATCCTCGGTCGCGATCCGCTCCCGCCACCAGTACAGCTCCCAATCGGCCGCGCCGATGCCGAGCTCGCGGAGCCGCGCGCTGTACGCCTCGTCCTCTTCCAGATGGATCCGATCGCGCACGCGTTCCACGAACGGCTCGAACAGATCTCCGGAGGGCGCCTCTTGCATGCGTGCGGGCGCGGTGCTGAAACTCCCTCCCCAGGTGAGCCAGTACGGGTTTTCGTTGGTATACGGATCGCGCGCGTAGGGCTCCAGGCCGGGCTGCGTGAATCCCTTGCTCGTGAACCAGGTGTCCGGCCCATAGCCGAGGAACACGATCCGATCGCCGGTGTCGAAGCGCCCATCCTCCATCCCGACCAGATGGATCGCGAGCGGAGTCATCCATGCAGGAGCGTCCTCCACCGGGACTGCTTCCTGGAGGACCGTCTGCCGCGGCGTGAACATGCGCAGGGTGAGTGGGTCGATCACGGCCAGGTCGATCCCGAGCCTCTCCAGGTCGGCTCCCTCGATGACGTAGACGTCCTCACGGTCGCACCACACCTTGATCCACGGAGAGCTGGTGCTCGAGAAGTAGTCGGTGCCTCGGAGCGGCTCGCGGCGCGGAGGAACGATGCGCCATGCCTTCCCCTGCTCGTAGTTGATGAGGAGGCTCCGGTACAAGCCTTCGAACGCATCGGTACCTGTTGCGCGCCGGCTTTCGCTTCCTCCCTCGATCGCGATCGAGAATCGCGCGCGCGTCACCTGGCGCAGGCTTCCGTCCGGACCGCGGCTCAACCATGCATGGCGGAGCGCGACCACTCGCTGATTGCGCAAAGTCGTCGGGCGATCGAGAAGCTCTCCGGTCCGGTCGCTGCCGGGAGCCTCTCCGACCTGGTCCAAGGCGGCGAGGAGCTCTGCGCGCGCCGCCTCCGGAAGCTCGTCGAACCAGGTGGCCGGTTCCTCCTCGAGGACGGCCATGTGCGCGCGAGCTTCGGCGCCGGGCGGAATCGCGATCCAGGTGGTTGCGATCGGGAGAGTGCCGGCTCCAAAGGATCGCGCCGGCAGGCGATGCTCGAGCTCGAGCATGTTCGCATCGGCGGAGAGGAGGGCGAACTCGGACGATTCGGCCGGAACACCGGAGCGGGGCTCTCCATCGGAGCGGGGCTCTCCATCGGAGACCGACCGCTGCAGTCTCGGATCGGCAAAGAGCTGGCCGACGGTCCGCTCGCCCCCCGCTTCCGGCACGGCCCCGGCGGGCTGCGCGGAGCTGCTCTGGGGAACGGCGCACAGGCAGGCGAGGAGGAGCGCCGAGAGTGCGGCGGCGCGCGATCCATGGGGAGTCCGCGCGCACGGTCCGTTCGAAACGAGGCTGGAGAACCTCGTGGGAAGGCATGCCATGGGTCGATGCATCGTGCGAAACCTCTGGCTTGGTGATGAGAGCGAGGAGGGACACGGCAGCACTTCGGCGCTCGGAAGACCGGCTCCGGGGTCCGCTTGTCCCCGACTCGAGCGGAACCGTATACTGCGCCGTTTGAGTCGCCGAATATTCATAACTCGCTGGAATACTGAGCGAAGGCTAGCAACAGCTCACCAGGGATGTCAACGCGCACACCCGTCTCGCCGGGCGCTCGCGCGACCGTCGTCCGGAGGGATCCCGCAGTGGTCGGAGTGAGCCTGGAGCATGCCCGCGCCCCGCGTCTGCTCCTGCTCTTCGCGGTGCTGTTCTGCCTCGCGGCTCCCTGGTCGATCGCGATCGCCCAGATCAGCGTCGTGGCGATGCTCCTCGCCGTGCTGGCGGACGCGGGGCGACGCATTCTGCTGCGAAGGCACGCGAAAAACTCGAGCGCGGGCGTTTCCCCGCTGCCCTGGACGTTGCTCGCGGTGGGTCTCTTCCTTTTCATGCAGGTGCTTTCCATTCCGCTCGGCGTCCACCCGGAACGATCGTTGCGCTGCCTGCGCGGCTCCTGGGTCCTGCTCTTCCCGTTCCTCTTCTGGACCGTGCTCTCGTATCCCTCGATCCGCCGCTCCGCCTATGGAGCGCTCGGGATCTCCGGCGGGCTCGCGGCTCTCTATGGAGTGATCCAGCATTTCGCCGGCGTCGACTATCTGCATGGCGGCGCCGCGCTCGAAAACTACGGCGACGGCGGGTTCG
Organism: uncultured bacterium; assembly: GCA_946886185.1. Next base: position 1,035 of record CAMPIC010000219.1, on the reverse strand, counting down.
TCGCGGTCGGCAATCTCAGCAGCCATCTCACCTATGCCGGAGTGATCCTGCCGCTCACCTTCCTCGCCCTCGGATCGGCGCTCGCGCAGGCGCGCGCACTCATCCGGGCGCTTTGGTGGGCCGCGGCGACCTTGCTCCTGCTCGCCGTCATCTTTTCGTTCACGCGCTCCGCATGGATCGGCCTGGCCGCGGGGATCGTGCTTTTCGGCCTCCTGCTCGGACGCAAGGCGGCGATTTTCACCGTGAGTGCGCTCGGGATCGGCGCTCTCGTGATCGGAATCGCGGAAGGCGCGCTCGCCCGCCGCCTGGTCTCGATCTTCGACACTTCCGATCCGCGATGGCGACTGTGGGAGACGGCGGTCGCAATCTGGCGCGATCACCCGATTACGGGGGCGGGGCTCGGCAGCTTCAAGACGCTCTTCCCCACCTACAAAGTCCCGGGGCAGTACTTCTCCACGATCCATCCCCACAGCGACTACCTCAACCACCTGGTGGAGGCGGGAGCCCTGGGAGCGATTGCGTGGATCGGAATCTGGATCGCCTTCTTCGTCGAAACTCGGGGCGCGCGCGGTCCCCGGGCGAACGCGTTGCGGGCGGGGATCGGCGCGTTGCTCGCCGCAGGGCTCAGCCAGTGCTATTCGACCGACGAAGAGGTCGCGCAGCTCTGGTGGATGTTGGTCGTGCTCGCGATCTACGAGAGCGGCCGGGTGACTCGCGGCGGCCAGGCGCCCGCGAAACAGGCGAGCAAGGCGTTCAAGAAGGCGACCCTGCCGATGATCGCTCGTCTCTTCGCGCGCCGCGCCGCCACACCGAATGCGCCGCGCAGCATTCTGGTCGTGCGGCAGGACAATCGATTGGGAAACCTGCTCCTCATGACGCCCTTCTTGCAGAAGCTGCGCGCTTCGTTTCCCGACGCGCGGATCGGCATGGTGGTGGGCGAATCCTATGCCGAGCTCCTGCGCGGATGGCCCTGGGTCGATGAATGGCACGTCCAACCCAAACGCGAGCATGCACGCATGCCCTGGAGATTTCCCT
>CAMPIC010000218.1 GCA_946886185.1 uncultured bacterium | reverse complement strand
CATCTGGCCCTCGGAGGAGGAGGTTGCCGAGACGATGGCGCGGTCCATCGGACGCGATCAGTTCGAGCAGCAGTACGCCGACGTCTTCGCGGGATCTCCGGAGTGGCAGGCGATCCAGACTTCCACCGGAGATCTGTTCCAGTGGTCGCCGCACAGCACCTACATCCAACATCCGCCGTTCTTCGAGCAGATGTCTCCGGATCCTGGTCCGATCACTCCGATCCGCGGAGCGCGCTGTCTCGTCATGGTGGGCGATTCAGTGACCACCGATCACATCAGCCCCGCCGGATCGATCGGTCGTGACAGCCCGGCGGGCCGCTATCTGATCGAGAAGGGCGTGGAGCCGGTCATGTTCAACAGCTACGGCTCGCGCCGCGGCAATGACCGCGTCATGACTCGTGGAACGTTCGCCAACGTGCGGGTGCGGAACCGCCTTGCGGATGGCAAGGAAGGGGGCTGGACGCTCGACTTCACGGACGGACAGATCAAGTCGATCTACGACGCCAGCCTTTCGTACAAGGAGCTGGGAATTCCCTTGATAGTGCTCGCGGGCAAAGACTACGGGATGGGTTCGTCGCGTGACTGGGCGGCGAAGGGTGCCTTCCTGCTCGGCGTGAAGGCGGTGCTCGCGGAGAGCTTCGAGCGGATCCATCGGAGCAACCTGGTCGGAATGGGCGTGCTGCCGCTGATGTACAAGCAAGGCATGAACGCGGAATCGCTCGGGTTGACCGGGGAGGAAACGTTCGATGTCGAGATTCCCGCGTCGCCCACTCCGCGGCAGGACCTGAAGGTGGCGGCGCGCGCGGCGGATGGCTCGGTCAAGGAGTTCGTGGCCGAGTGCAGGCTGGACACTCCGGTGGAGGTGGACTACTACCGCAACGGTGGGATCCTGCACATGGTGCTCCGGCGCATGGCGGCGGAGTAAGGTCGATCCCGCATACCCATACGCTCGTCCATCCGACTGTGGTCGGGTCGATGTCTCCGGGCCTGCGGATGCATCCGCGTCGGGGGCGATCCCTTCATTCTCAGGGTGACGTGCTCGGATCGGCATGGGGCTTTCGATGGATGCGTGCAAGAGCGCCGAGGTGGATAGTCAAAGGGGACGATCGGTGGATGGACGGAGTCCCTTCTCGGTGCGAACCTCCTGGGATCTCACGCCCAACCCTCTCGCGATCCGGCTCGAGGAGATGCGGGGAGCCGGTTCGGCCATCATCGATCTGACCGAGCCCAACCCCACTCGTTGCGGATTCGACTATCCGGATGAGCGGATCCTGCGCGCGATCTCGGATCCATCCGGACTCGCCTATGACCCCGATCCCCGTGGCCTGCGCTCCGCTCGGGAAGCGGTCGCAAGAGAGCTTTCCCGATTCAGGCGAGGGCGTGAGGTGGTCGCACTCGAGCAGTCGCGACTCGCGCAAACTCCCGAGGAACACGGTTCGGGTGCCGAGGCGCGGAGTCGCTCCGTCGATCCCGCGTCGATCGTTCTCTCATCCGGAACGAGCGAGGCATACTCGTGGCTGTTCAAGTTGCTCTGCGAGCCCGGAGACCAGGTGCTCGTTCCGGCGCCCTCGTATCCTCTCCTCGATTTTCTGGCGCACCTGGAGAACGTGGAGCTTACGCACTATCCGATCCGATACGACGGCCGGTGGCACGTCGACCTGGAAAGGATCGGGGCGCTGTGTGCACCGAGGACACGCGCGCTCGTGATCATCCAGCCGAACAATCCGACCGGGTCGTTCCTGAGCGCCGATGAGCTGGCGAAGCTCACCGCGATCCTGTGCGCTCGCGGCGTCGCGCTCATCTCCGACGAGGTTTTCATCGATTACCGATTCGATTCCGCTGCTCCCGCGATTCCGAGCGGGCTTGACGAGCACGATCGCTCGCGTGAGGCGGGGCTCCGATTCGTTCTGGGTGGATTGTCGAAATCGGCCGGTTTGCCGCAGATGAAGCTCGCCTGGATCGCAGTCGCGGGACCGTCGGAGAAGAAGGACGCGGCGCTCCAGCGGCTGGAGATGATCGCGGACACGTTCCTCTCCGTGAACACTCCCGTCCAGGTAGGGCTTTCCCGTCTGCTGGATGCAGGAAAATCCGTGCGCGAGCAGATCCTGGCGCGAGTGCGCGCGAATCGAAGGGCGCTCCTGGGACTAGAGCGGTCCGCATCGTGCTGGGGCTGTCTCGATGCGCAGGCCGGCTGGTACGCGGTGCTTCGCCTGCCGCGCCTGCATAGCGATGACGAGTGGTGCCTCCACCTTTTGGAGCGAGAGCGCGTCCATGCGCATCCGGGGCACTACTATTCTTTTCCGGTCGACGGGCATATCGTGCTGAGTCTGCTGCCGCGACCGGAGGAATTTCTCGAAGGGATCACACGCATCGTGAGCCTCGTCGAGGAGGAAGCGGCGAGGGGCGGCTAGCCACAATCCAGGCTCGTGCAAACCGGCGAAGGATCAGCGGGACGGACCGTGGGCCGAACATCCAACCAGGTTCTATCGAACGCGCTCGTTGCATTCGTGACGATCGGGATCCTATTCGCGGGGGCTGAGGTCGTGCTGCGGCGATTGGTTCCTATGGAGAAGGCCACTCTGGTCCACGATCCCGTGCTCGGTTTGCGCGGGCGTGCCAATCTGGAGACGGTCTGGACCCGTGAGATGGGCGATCGGCCCCGTGTCGTGCACACGAATGCTGCGGGATTTCACGATGTTGCGCGCGAGAAGCGCAAGGCTCCGGGGACTCACCGAATCGTCTTTATCGGCGATTCATTTCTGGAAGCGTACCAACTTCCCATCGAGCAGAACTTCTGCCAGCTCCTCGAACGGGATCTCGAATCACGGTTTCAAGAGAAGGTAGAGTGCATCAACACGGGAGTGCATACGTACGGCCTGGGCTCCTACTATCTCTTCGTCCAGCATCGCCTCCGCGATTGGAATCCGGACGCGGTCGTGGTGGTCGTCTTCCTGGGCAACGACTTGTACGACAATTTCTCCGGCACCGCCTCCGCGGCTCTTCCGAGTTTCAGTGCACGAGAAGGTCGACTCGTCCAGCATGCCGCGCCCGCGATTGGTCCGTGGACCTGGGTGCGGGACCATCTTCTCGCTCCGTCGGCGTTGGCTCGCTTCACCTGGCTCTCGATCATCAAGGCGAACGACCGCGCAAGCGCCGCAGCGCGCAAGGCCGCCCTGATCGGATCGTCCCAGCACACGACGTCAGACATGCAACTCGACCAGGCGATCGAGGTGGCGAAGCTCTTGGTCATGGCTATCCGCGACTCGATGCCGGAAGGAACGCCGCTTCTGTTCTACGTGATCCCGGATCCTGTTCGCGTCAACAGGCTCGCGGAGCGAGCGGTGGAGCCTTTACCCCTCGCCGAGGGAAGAGCGGAGCGGATCGAAGCGGCGATGGTCGCATTCCTGAGCCGCGAAGGGTTCGACTTCGTGTATCCCGTTGGTGAATTCGTCTCCGGCGCAGCGAGAGACGAGGAGCTCTTTCTCAACGGGACCGGGCACCTGGGAGCTGCGGGCCATGCCTTGTCCGCGCGGATGCTGAGCCCAAGCCTCATCGAACCGGAGCAGTTGCATCACGGCGACCCTTGAGAGAAGGAGAGTTTTCACCGGTGCTTCGCCGAGGTCCGCATGATCAATCTCAGGGGACCGGCGCCGGGGGGAATGTGGATCTCCGGATCAACCACGCATCGGACCGCGCCCGATCTCCGGAGCCATCGCGGTCCACGCGTGGGGTCAGATCAACGGATGAGCGTCAGGGTCGTCGAGCGCCGCGCGAGCCGGGTCGTCGCCACGGCGAAGTAAGTGCCCGCCGCGACCGGCGCGCCTTGATCGTCCAGGCCGTCCCAATGGGCACTGGCGGATGGCTGCAGGGTGCGAATGCGCTTCCCCTGGGAATCGAAGATCAGGAGCGATTCCAGCCCGCCCGTCTCATTCGCGAGGAAGAGAGTCGTTGGGCCTGTAGTCGGATTCGGCCAAGCCTGAAGATCTCCCGAGTGAAACGCAGTCGGCGTTTCTGGAACAGCCGTCGTCGCCGAGTCACCGAGCTTCATGATCCAGGCATCTCCGGAGCCCGCGCCTTCCGAATACGTCCAGCCGCAGAGAACAGGATCCCCCTCCACTGTCTGACCAATCGAAAAGGCGCGATCGTCCTGTACGCCGCCATACTGTCGCGTCCAGACCTCTTCTCCATTCGCATCGGTTCGGATGACCCAGGCATCCCAGCTCCCGGCGCTCTGCGCAGAGGTCTGTCCGGCGATCAGGAAGCCACCATCGCCCGTGATGTCGATGCTCTGGCCCACTTCCTCGCACATGCTGCCCGCATGCGTCCCGAAGTTCCTCGTCCAGAGGGTGTTCCCCACGTCGTCGAGGCGTCCGAGGAGAAGGTTCGTATCGCTGTGTCCAGGCTCGACCGTGACTCCGGTGAAAACGAACCCCCCGTCAGCCGTCTGCCGTATCGCGTGGCACTCGTCGGCGTATGCGTTTTCGAACATCGTGCGCTCCCAGAGGATGTCGCCGAACGGGTCGAGGCGCAGAATGTACGCATCCCACCACCCTGCCATGGTCTGTCCCCCGACGATGTAGCCTCCGTCCGAGGTCTGCTGGATGGAACGCGCGATATCGTTGCCCGAGTCGTCGCCGGGCCGCGCCTCATAGGAGCGCTGCCACTCGAGGATGCCGGACGCGTCCGTCTTTGCGATCCAAACGTCGTAGTTCGCGAAGATCTCGTTCGGCAGGTGGGTCTGTCCCGCGAGGATGAACCCGCCGTCGGAGGTTTGAACGACCGAGTGCGCGCGTGTGTCGGCTCCCATGGTGAAGGCTCGTTGCCAGATCACGTTGCCCAGCGCGTCCGTCCGCCAGAGCTCGGCGTCGTGCGTTTGATTGCTCACCTGCCCGCGGCCGGCGAAGACGAACCCGCCGTCGGAGGCCTGGAGCACGGAGGCGGCGACGTCATCGCGGTTGAGCTCCCCGTAGGTTCGGGACCAGACCTCGTCTCCCGCGCCGTCGAGCTTCAGCAAGTAGAATTGGTCGATCCCGTTCGTGCCCGAGCCGTTGAAGCCCGCGAGGATGATGCCTCCATCCGAAGTGATTTTCAGATCGTGGGCGCCATCAGGAAGAGCTCCTCCGAACGTTTTCGACCAGATCACGTTCTGGGCGAGAAGGGCGTGGGGCGTCAGAGCCGGCAGAAGCGATCCGAGAAGCAAGAAAAGCACGCCGCGTGCAGAAGCAGAACTCCGGGAACACGGATGATCGCTGCGATGAGCGGACATGGAGCCTCCTCGAAATGCGCCCGAAGCGAAGCCTCGCTGGTCGCCGGCACGGACCGCCATACTCGAATCCGACGCGCAGCGAAGTTTCCGTGAGTTCCGCAAGCGCGTCGCCGGCGTTCGCCGTCCCTGGCGTCAGCTCGAGGCGTTGCAGCGGGATGGATCCTCGCAGCAGGAGGGGGGCGCCGACTCGGGCGCACCGGCTTCCAACGGAGCAGCGCTGATCGTATTCGGGGTGTCGCCCGCGTCGCACGCCCCGCACTTCGACCCTCGCGGGGCATAGTCGATCACATTCCCGTAATGATCGAACTCCAAGCGGCAGCATCGCTGGATGAGGGCTGCCATTTTCTTCCGCGCGCGCTGGACTCGAGACTTCGCGCCTGAGTGGCTCAGACCCAGACGCATCGCGAGCTCCGTTTGCGGGACTCCCTCGAGGTCCGCCAAGACCAGCGCCTCGCGGTATGGTGCTCCGATGCAATCGAGAAACGCGCGCACGGTGCGGTTGAGCGGGTCCGCCTCACGGGTGTCGGTCGGCTCC
>CAMPIC010000217.1 GCA_946886185.1 uncultured bacterium | reverse complement strand
ATCAGGGTTCGGCCCGCCTGAATGTGCAACACCCCGAGGATCAGGGTTCGTCTCGTCTGAATGCGGGACTGTCCACGAATCCTGGTTCGATGCGACGAGGCTGCCCACTCCCGCTCCGGGAGTGCGTTTCCGCGGTTGAATGAGACCGACTGCATCAGGGTCGAGCTTCAGACGTTCGATCAGGGCGACGGCGCCGATCACGCCATCCCCTCCTTCGCCGGGAATGCCGAGTCGGCGGTCTGCTCCGAGTCCGAGACCGAGAAAGATCGCGTCGTGATCACGCAGGAGCGTTTGGACCTCGATGTCTACGCCGACCCGCTGGCCCGCTTCGATCCGGACGCCGAGGGAGCGGATGAACTCCACTTCCATCAACGCATCGGAAGCGGGCATCTTGTACGGAGCGACTCCGGTGGTGTTGAGCCCGCCCGGCCAGGAATTGCTCTCGTAGATCACTGTGTCGACGCCGGCGAGCGCCAGCACTCCCGCGCAGGACAGCGAGGCAGGACCCGCCCCGACCAGAGCCACACGGCCAGTTCGAATCGGCTTCGCCTTCAGGAGCGGCCGATTGCTCGCGAGCGCGGTCTCGACCGCATAGCGCTGGAGACGGCCGATCTGGATGGGCGGCTGGTCGCGATGGTTGTACACGCAGGCTCCGGCGCAGAGCACCTCCACCGGACAGACGCGCCCGCACGAATAGCCCAGCAGGTTCGACTCCAGGATCGTGCGCGCCGAACCGAGAAGATCGCCCGTCGCAATCCTCTTGATGAACTTCGGAACATCGATCGCAGTCGGGCAGGCGTGGACGCAGGGCGCATCGAAACAGTAGAGACACCGATTCGCTTCGGCGCGCGCCTCTGAAGGCCGATAGAGCGGCGCCTTGTCGGCGAAGTGCTCTTCGAGCCGTCCAGACGGAAGCGGCTTACCGGTCGCGCCAAGGTTGCCGTTCGTGTCGGGACTGCCCATGGCGTCGGGACTCCCGCTCCGGGTGCTCATGTTGTGCCTGTCCGTTGGATCCAACTTGCTACTCGGATCGGACCTGCTCGTATCGAGCCGGCTTGGGTCGGACCTGCTCGTATCGAGCCGGCTTGGGTCGGACCTGCTCGAACCGGACCGGTTCGGATCGGGCCTGATCGAACCGGGCTTGCCGCTCATCGCGCTCCTGCGGCCGCCAAAGATTCTCCCAGAAGGCTGACCGCTTCGGCGATCTCATCGCTCGTTACCGTGAGCGCCGGCGAGATTCGGAGCACGTTTCCTTCCAGTCCTCCCTTGCCGATGAGGAGGCGGTGCTTCTTCGTCTCCTCGAAGAGGCGAGCCGTCAGCGCTTTCGCGGGCGTGCGATTTCCGATGGTTTCGTCCTCGACCAATTCCACGCCGCGCATCAGCCCGAGACCACGCACATCGCCCACTGTGGCGGGGAAGCGGTGTTTCAGCGCGCGGAGGCCTTCATGCAGCAGCTCGCCCATGCGCGCGGAGTTCTCGACCAGATTGTCCTGTTCGATCCGTTCGAGCGTCGCATTGGCCGCCGCGCAGGAGACCGGATTTCCGCCGAACGTCGAAATCGTCATTGCGGTGAGCGAAGCGGCGATCTCCGGAGTGGTGATCGTCACGCCGAGCGGCAGACCGTTCGCGATCCCCTTCGCCATGGTCATGATGTCGGGCTGCACGCCCCAGTGCTCGATTCCCCACATCGATCCGCCGGTGCGTCCGAATCCGGTCTGCACTTCATCGCAGATGAAGACGCCGCCGTACTTGCGCACGATCTCGACGGCGATTTCGAAGTACTCGCGGGGAGGAGTGATGAAGCCGCCTACTCCTTGAATCGGTTCGGCGATGAATCCCGCGATCCGACCCGTCGTCGTGGTGCGGATCAATTCTTCGATGTCCTTCGCGCACGCCACTCCGCAGGAGGGATACGAGAGATGCAGAGGGCAGCGATAACAGTACGGCGCCGGCGCGTGCTTGATGCCCGCGACCTGGCTGGGAAGCGCTCTCCAGGGAGCGTGTCCGGTGATCGATTGCGCGAGGAGGGATCGTCCCGAATATCCGTGACGAAGGGCGATCAGCTCGGTGTTCCCGGTGTGGAGCTGCGCCATCATGACGGCGGTTTCGTCCGCTTCGGTTCCGGATACGGTGAAGTAGGACTGACTGAGATTGCCCGGAGCGAGGCGCGCCAGAGTCTCGGCGAGATCGACGACCGGCTCGGTCGGGTAGACGCTCGAGGTATGCGAGAACTTCTCGATCTGCGAGCGGATCGCCGCGTTCACCTTCTCGTCGGCATGACCGACCGACACGGTGAGGATGCCTCCGAAGAAGTCGAGATACTCCACGCCTTCAGAGTCGAAAACCCGCCGTCCCTTTCCCGACGCGATGACCAGCGGCTCTTGATAGAAGGTCATGACCCCCGGGAACAGGTACTGCTTTTGCTTGGCCCGCACCGCCGCTCCGTCGACCCGAGCGGTGGTCACCTCCGTCTTGGCGTCCATACCGTTTGCTCATCCTTCCTGTGGACCGAATCGCACCCGAGGGAGCAGTCGTCACGAGCGCGGGGAGCGTCTGAGGAACGTTCCGGCGCCCGCGCGCCCCACGAACTTGCGGTTTTCGATCACCACCCGGCCGCGCGACAGCACGGTGTCGGCCGCTCCCACGACTTCCCTGCCCTCATATGGGTTGTAGTCGACGTTCATGTGCAATGTCTTGACGGAAAGCTGGATCCGGGCCGTCGGGTCGAAGATCACCAGATCGGCGTCCGAGCCGGGAGCGATCGTCCCCTTTCTCGGAAACAGGCCGAAAATCTTGGCCGGCGAGGTCGAGGTCAGCTCCACGAAGCGGTTGAGCGAGATCTTTCCCGTCCGCACTCCCCCATCATAGACCAGACTCATCCGAGTTTCGATGCCGGGCGCCCCGTTCGGGATCTTGGAGAAATCGTCGCTTCCTAGCTCCTTCTGCTCCTTCATGCAGAACGGGCAGTGGTCGGTCGAGATCACCTGGAGATCGTTCATGGCCAGCCCGCGCCAGAGGTGCGCCTGCTTCTCCTTGGCACGCAATGGCGGACTCATCACATACTTCGCCCCGGCGAAGTTCGGCTCTTCGTAGTTCTCGTAGGAAAGAAACAGGTACTGCGGGCAGGTTTCCGCGAAAGCCGGCAGACCGCGGTCGCGCGCTTCCGTCACCATCTCCAATGCTTCCGCCGCGGAAAGATGGACGATGTAGATCGGAACGTCCGCCATCTCCGCGAGCGCGATGGCACGATGCGTCGCCTCCGCCTCGGCGCGCGCCGGCCGGGTGAGCGCGTGATACTTGGGCGCGGTCTTCCCCTCGGCGAGCGCGCGCTGCACCAGCACGTCGATCACGCCGCCGTTCTCGGCGTGCATGCAGATCGTGCCGCCGTTCTTTCCCGTTCGGAGCAACGCGCGAAAGATGGTGGTATCGTCGAGCATGAAGACACCGGGATAGGCCATGAACAGCTTGAAGGAGGTGACGCCCTCGCGGACCAAGGCGTCCATCTCCTGTTCCACCTGATCGGTGAGGTCGGTCATGATCATGTGGAATCCGTAGTCGATGGCCGCCTTTCCCTCGGCTTTCGTCATCCAGGCGCCCAGCGCATCGTGGAGCGACTGTCCACGGTATTGGATCGCGAAGTCCACGATGGTGGTGGTGCCGCCGTGCGCGGCTGCGATCGTGCCCGTTTCGAAATCGTCCGCGGAGGTCGTGCCGCCGAAGGGCATGTCCAGATGCGTGTGGACGTCGATTCCTCCGGGAAGGACGTATTTGCCGGACGCGTCGATGACCTTGTCCACTTCACCGATCGCGGTCGCGGCCAGAGCGGCGCCGAGCAGGCTGATCTTCTCCCCCTCGATGAGGATGTCCCCCTGCCACTGATCGGTCGCGGTGACGACCATCCCGTTTTTGATCAACGTCTTCATGGATCCTCCGGAGATCTACGCTCCGTCTTACCGCGCGGCAGAACCGTGGGCCGCGATCCTGAGATCGCGGGTGTCCCCCTGCGCATCCACGGGGCGGTCGACTCAGATCTGCACCATCCCCTCATAGGTTTCTGGGCGGCGGTCGCGATAGAACTGCCAGACGCGCCGGACTTCCTCGATCATGGAAAGATCGAGCTCTGCCGTGATCAGCTCCGTCTTGTCCTCTGACGCCGTCGCCAGGAAATTGCCGCGCGGGTCGACGAAATAGGACGAACCGTAGAACTTCCCGATGTTCCAGGGCTGCTCCGTGCCGACGCGGTTGCTGCAGGCCATGAAGTACCCGTTGGCCACCGCATGCGCCGGCTGCTCGAGCTTCCAGAGATACTGGGACAACCCCGCGACGGTGGCCGATGGATTGAAAACGATCTCCGCGCCATTGAGGCCAAGGAGGCGAGCGCCCTCCGGGAAGTGGCGGTCATAGCAAATGTAGACGCCGACCTTCGCGTACCGCGTTTCGAAAACGGGATATCCGAGATTGCCCGGCTTGAAGAAGAACTTCTCCCAGAACCCGGCCGTGTGCGGAATGTGATTCTTGCGGTACTTGCCCAGATACGTCCCGTCCGCGTCGTACACCGCCGCGGTGTTGTAGTAGACGCCCGGCTGCTCCTGCTCGAACACCGGAACGACCATGGCCATCTGGAACTTCCGCGCGTACTCCGCCATCCGCTCGGTGGTTGGACCGGGCACCGGCTCGGCCATGTCGTACCAACGTGGATCCTGAGACGGGCAGAAATAGGGCCCGTTGAACATCTCCTGCAATCCCAGGATTTGGACGTTTCGCCGCCCCGCTTCCTCGATGAACGGAACGTGGAGCGCAATCGCGGCCTCCTTGATCTGCTCGATGGACGCTCCTTCATGAGGGATGGGAACTGCGGCTTGGATGAGCCCTGCGACTACCTTGCGATTCATCTGTCTACTACCTCCACAGTCCCACGGTGACACGTACTCCAAGCGGGATTCGTTGGCTGGCGAGGGGGTCGCCGGCTCGGGAGCGGGATTCGTTGGCTCGGGAGCGGGGTTCGCTGGCTCTCGAGTGGGATTCGTTGGCTCGCGAGACGGAGTCGTTGGCTCGCGAGACGGAGTCGTTGGCTCGCGAACGGGATTTGTTGGCTCGCGAGACGGGTTCGCTGGCTCGAGAGCGGGATTCGTTGGCTCGGGAGCCGGAGTCGTTGGCTCGGGAGCGGCGTTCTTTGGCTCGAGAGCGGGGTTCGCTGGCTCGCGAGCGGGATTCCATGGAGCTCAGAACCATCTTGATATCGTGACTTTTTGGTCGGTGTAGAACAAGAACGCGTCGCGGCCGTGCACCTTCAGGTCTCCGAAGAAGCTGTCCTTCGCCCCTCCGAACGGGAAGTATGCCATGGGAGCGGCCACCCCGATGTTGACTCCGACCATGGAAGCGGACGCGCGGCGGGCGAATTCTCGCGCCGTCTTGCCGCTGGAGGTGAAGATCGAGGTGGCGTTTGCGTTCGGATGGGCGTACATCATCGCCAGCGCCTCGTCGAGCGACTGGACGGCGCAGATCGACGCGACCGGACCGAAGATCTCCTCTCTGGCAATCACGGTGAATGGATGCACGCGATCGAACACGGTCGGCCGGAGGAAATAGCCTTCCGGAGGAAGCGAGTTCCGACCATCGAGCAGCAATTCCGCGCCCTCATGCTCGCCGCGTCCGATGAGCTCCATCACGCGCTCGCGATGCCGCGCGCTGATGAGCGGTCCCATCTCGGCTCCCTCTTGCAAGCCGTCGCCTACCCGCAGCGACCGCGCTGCCTCGACGAATCGATCGCGGACGTCTCGATGCACGCCGCCTATCGGCACCAGCACGCT
>CAMPIC010000216.1 GCA_946886185.1 uncultured bacterium | reverse complement strand
CGGTGTCGACCGCGACGAAGGAGAAGGTCGCCACCCTCTCGGGCAACGATCGAGATTCTTCGATCGATGATTCCTGCATCGCCGACTCTCCAGATTCGAGATGGACGATCCGTGATGAAAATGCGGCGCTGGGCACGGAGAGGGCGATCACGATCGAAGCGAAGAAGGCCAGGCCTTCCAGAAGGCGGGGAACCGGCAACACCGATCCCGCGCCTGGCGCCGGTCCCGCGAAATCCTCCCGGGAGAGTCGGCGCGACTGGCCGGGTCGACTCGTTCGCCGGTGGGGATGATCGCGATGCAGCACGCATCCGTTGCCGCTGGGCATGGGACGGATCCTCCTTGGATTGGTTTGCTGAGCCTGCGCTCGGTGAAGCCTACCCGGGTGCGCAGAAAGGTTCAATGATCGGGCCGCGGCCCCGCGCGCGGCTGGTCGGGTCGCCCCGGTTGCCGGAAAGCATGGGCTCAGGTCCCGCTCGCCGATGACCGAGGCGCCTCACTGCCGGAAAGCACGGGCTCGGAAGCAGCACTCGCGGCCGCCGGCGTTTCGATCGCGCTCGGATCCGAGCCGGCTGCCGTACGCAGCGTTCGCCAGGCCCATACGGTAGCGATTCCGGAGGCCATCCCACCCGCGAGGAGAGCGACGGGAGCGCCCCATCGGCCCGCCAGCCACCCCGCGAAGAGACTTCCGAAGGGCGTCGTGCCTGCAAAGATCGTGATGTAGATGCTCATCACGCGACCACGCAGATGATCGGGGGTGGTTCGTTGGAGATTGGTGTTCGCCGTCGCGGTCAGGCAGATCGTGCAAAACCCGATCGCCATCAGATTCAACGCCACCAGGATCAGCGATGGAAACCTGGGCGAAAGCGCGAACGCCACGGTGAGGATCGAGAATCCTGCAGATCCTCGCACCATGAGCCGGATCGGATCGAGCCGTTGGAAGAACGCGATCGCCAGAGCCGCGACGAGCGATCCCACCCCGACCGAGGACATGAGCAAACCGAATCCGGTCGAACCGATCCGGAACAGGTCGCGCGCCATTCCAGGAAGGATGACGTTGTAGTTCATCCCGAACATCGCCACGATCCCGACGAGCAGGATGGACACGTATACCACCGTCGAGCTCCGCACGTAGTCGAGTCCGCCGCGCATTCCCGCCCACACCGATTCCTTGGCTCCCCGGTCCACGTGGAGGAGCTCCGATTTGCGCATCGCGAGCAGGCCCGCGATCACTGCGAGGAAGCTGGCGGCGTTGACGAAGAAGGCGGTCGCCACACCCGCCACTCCGATGATCACTCCTCCGATGCCCGGGCCGACGATCCGCGCGATGTTGAACGCGGAGCTGTTGAGCGCGATCGCATTCATGAGATCCGCGCGGCCCACCATCTCGGCCACGAACGCCTGCCTCGTCGGCATGTCGAGCGCGTTGATCAGGCCGAGGAACGCCGCCATCACCATCACGTGCTCCGTCTGCACCGTTCCGGTCGCGGTCAGAATTCCCAGAAGCAGCGCCTGAGCTGCGGAAAGAATCTGGGTGACGATGAGAGCGCGCCTTTTGTCGAGGCGGTCGGCGATGACTCCGGCGAAGAGTCCGAAAAGAAGTACCGGAGTGAACTGCAGTGCGACGACCAGACCGACGTGGAACGTCGAGTGGGTCAGCTCCAGCACCAGCCACGATTGCGCCACGCTCTGCATCCAGGTGCCGAGCAGGCTGATCAATTGGCCGATCCAGAAAAGCCGATAGTTTCGCCGCCCGAGCGCGGAGAAACCGGTCTTGAGCCCGGTGCGCAGCGCTCTCTCCTTCAGTGCGACTCCTCCCGGATCAGCTTCTCGACGAGGAGGGCGGCGCGCTCGACCGCCACGAGCGAGGTATTGATCGTGAGATGGAAGTGGTGGGGATCGTGCCACTCGGAACCGAAGTGGTGTTTGAGGTAGGCGCTTCTCTCTCGATCGGTCTGCTCGACCAGCTTGGCGGCCTCTTCCGGAGTCGCGGAAAGCCGATCGGCGATACGGGCGACCCGGTCCGCGCGTTCCGCGACCAGGCGGACGTGCATCACTCCGGGCTCCTTGGCCAGGATCCACGCCCCGCCTCGACCGACGACGACGGCGTTGCCGCGACGCGCTTCCTCTTGCACGATCTGGCGCACGACCGCCGCGACCCGCTCTGGAGACGGGTCAACCCCGATCATGGCGGGACCGACCGGTCCTGGAACCACCGCTTCGGGATGCGCGCCCTGAAGCGCACGGAGGATACGCAGAATGATTCCTTCGCCTCGCTCGTCCCATTGCTCCACGACTTCGGGGGAGCAGTGCATCCGTTTGGCGATTTCGTTGACGAGCCGGCTGTCGACATAGTCCCAGGAAAGACGGTCCGCCAAGGCGCGACCGAATGCCTTTCCACCCGAGCCGAATTCGCGCGAAACCGTCACGACACGAAACGACATGAGGACCTCCGCCAAGTCTTCTCCGCCGGCGCCAACGTTCCGTTTGCGTATGCAGGGTACCACCGGCGGCTCATTGACTCCGGGATACTCATCGGTGGTGGGCGAATCCGCAGGTATACCGGGAGGGATCGGACCGCGCGTAGGAGCGAACGCGCGTTGCACACCCAACCCTGCCCATGCGGCCGAATCCCGGCCCATCCGCCCTCGCCACGGGCACCCGGCGCTGCGCCGGCGATCATCCGACATCTCGCTTGGCCGGTGCCGCCCCAACTCCTATCATCGATCCGGTCGCGTATCGACCATACGTCGAAGCCGACAAACGAAACCGATCCACGACCGATCATCGTCCTCGGATTCTTCATGGGGCCGGCCGCATGAAACGCACGCTGTTCTACTCCATTTGCTCCCTCGCCTGCCTCGCATTGTCGGCGTGCGGGAGCGATAGTCCTCCCCAGCCTCTCGTCTATCCCGGACGCGTGCAGGGAGCGGTGAGCTCGGGCGGCGCCGCGCTCGCGGGCGCGACCGTGATTCTCCGCCACAGCGGCGAAAGGGACACCGTCATCACTGGGCCCGACGGCTGGTACTCCTTCGACCGCCCGGACGGCGAACTTTGGCTGGAGGCCCATCCCCCCGGGTTCGGATTCTCGTGGGAGCAGGACGTGGATTCGGAAGTGCGCGTGGACTTCCCTTTCGCTTCCGCGACTCTCGAAGCTACCGCCCCACCGTCCGTCCGAGGACTCAACGCTACCTTGCGTTGGTCGTACTATTCGTCATCCGTCATCATACAATCGGTGCTCTCCGAGCGAGTGGTTCGGTTTCCGACCATTCACCTCCGTCCGGGGCAATACCAGGCAGGACTCCGCCTGGGAGAAGTGCCGCCGTACGAGTGGATGTACCACTCGGTGATCGAAGCGGAGCCAAACGGACGAGTCGTTCTCGCTCACGAATTCGGTGAATTGTCCCGGCTCCGCGTACGACTCGTCCCGCCCGGCGGGAATCATTTCTTCACTTCACTGCCCCGCGTCAGCTGGGCGGCGACGGAGCTACAACCGGAAGACGATGGCATCGAGGCGGACTTCGTCGGCAGCTACCCAGGCTCGGTAGACACGGGGGTGCGAATCTCTGTTTCCGGCGGTGCGCGCGTTTTCCCGCTCTTGGTGCAGGCAGGAGAAGCTCGCGAGGTCGAGTACGCCGTGGGCGGCATCCGACTGCGAATCTTCGGGATGGGAACCGAGACCGCGCAAGGATCGGTGCGTTTCATGAATTCCGTGGGGGAAGTCGCCGCGGAGCAGGACTTCTACTTCGACGGTTCCGAGACTCCGTTCGAATTCGTCCAGCCGTGGCTCCCGCCGGATCGCTATCGCATCTGGATTGGAAACGAGCGACTGGATCGGGCGCGAGGATGGAGCGATCAATGGTATCCGGGGACTTACCCCGCAGATGACGCGGTAGAGCTGGTCCTGGAAAACGAAGGCTCGCGGGTGGTGCGGGATTTCATTCTAGCGCCTGCCGGAGACATCGAGCTGCGTCTCATCCTACACGATGGAGCGTCGCCGCCGCGAAAGGGGCGCTTGATCGCGTTCGACAGCCGCGCGGATCACTCCTTCGAGATCGACGAGCCGTTCGTGCGCCTCTACGGAGTGCCGCCCGGTAAGTACTTGCTGGTCGCATGCGATTCCTTCGAACGTTGCATCTCGTATCCGTACAGCGCCCCCCCAGAACATGGCGGACTGGTGGAGGTCCTGCCGGGAAAGCCTCTGGAAGGGGAGTGGCACGTACGACCTCCCTTCCTGCCGGACCTCGGAACGTGCTGTCATCCGGATGGCTCCTGCTCGATCCTTCCGACGGAGGAATGCGTGCAATCGGGCGGCATCGTCACCGGCTACGGCGAAGCCTGTTCCCCCGCCACGTGCGAATCCGAATTGGTGGGCGCCTGCTGCCTCCCGAGCGGCTGCACGCTCCTGAGTGAATCGGCGTGCGTTGCCCAGCTTGGCCGGTTCTACGGATACGCGAGCTGTGGAGACGTGCGCTGCTTGCCCAGCCGCTTCGGCGCCTGTTGTCTTCCGGACGGCGACTGCACGATCCTCTCCGAGCCACACTGCGATGCCGCAAACGGCGCGTTCCTCGGCAGAACACCGTGCCCGGCCGGGCCATGCGAAACTTACGGAGCGTGCTGCGATTCGCGCAGCGGGGAGTGCGCCTTGCTCTCGGAGTCGCTCTGTCGAGCGCTCGGATCGGCAGCGGAGTTCCAGGGGCGCGGCACCTCCTGTGATCCCAATCTGTGTCCCGTTCCCGGCTCGAACTGATTGGCTCGTTCCCGATGCGTAAGCTCGAAGATTGCAAGGTGCGGTGTACGGGTCATGGCTGACGGCGGATGAGTAGGCGGCGATCGGGTCCCCAGCGCTTCGTGACGACGCTGTGTCAGGCGGCCCAGCGCTTCAGCATCTCGGCGAGATCGTTCCGGCGGACCGGCTTGGTGAGATAGTCGTCCATTCCGGCCTCGAGACAGCGCTCGCGATCTCCCGTCATCGCGTTCGCGGTGAGGGCGACGATCGTGACGTGCTTGCCGTCCAGTTCGGATGCTCGGATTCGGCGCGTCGCTTCGAGCCCATCCATCTCCGGCATCTGACAGTCCATGAGAATCAGGTCGTAGCTGCCGGAGGTCGCTGCCTCCACGGCCTCTCGTCCGTCAGCCACGCAATGCGCATCGCATCCCAGGGTAATGAGCATCGCGCGTGCCACGCGCCGGTTCACATGGTTGTCTTCCGCAAGAAGGACGTTGAGAGGTCCTTCGGGACCGCGCACTTCGCCGTCGTCGGAGGCGCTCTTTCGCCAGAACGCGGCGCGCTGTTCTTCGGTGGTGGAAGAGGGCGAAGCCGAAACCGATCCGAACTCGGCGGACCGGGTGAAATCAGTGCGGTTGGCATCGGACGAAAGGGAGCTGACAGTGCGCGACGCGCCCGGGGTGAGCGAGAGACTCCGGTCGACCGACGTCGTGAACGAGAAGGTCGACCCGCTCCCCATCCGGCTCTCGACTTTGATCGTGCCTCCCATCATCTCCGCGAGGCGCTTCGAGATCGCGAGCCCGAGCCCGGTGCCCCCGTACTTGCGCGTGGTCGATGCGTCCACCTGCGAGAACGGCTCGAACAGTCCCGCCACTTTGTCCGCCGGGATCCCGATTCCGGTGTCCTCGATCACGAACCGGATCACCGTCGCAGTTTCCGTCTCCTCGATCAGCTCGACGCGGATCGAGACTCCGCCTTCGGAGGTGAACTTGACGGCGTTGCCGGCCAGGTTGAGGAGGACCTGACGCAGCCGAGTGGAATCCCCACGCCCGCGCTCCGGACGTCGAGGATCGAGCCGGCACTCGAACGCGAGGCCCTTCTGCTGGCACTGGGA
>CAMPIC010000215.1 GCA_946886185.1 uncultured bacterium | reverse complement strand
CGCCCGCGAGGTTCAATGATTGCCGTCCGCGAGGGTATACCTGGGATCCGACCAGCACCGAATCGTCGCATACGGAAAGAAGCGCCAGGTCGACGAGCGCTTCGAGCAATCGCATCAGCGCGGGATTCGCCGCCGGATCGCGCCGATAGATCTCGTACTCGTCGTCCCCAGCGCGGTCGTTCCCCTCGGGCAAGCCGGTTGAAGCGTGGCGATTCGCGCACCCACAACTTCCACCGCCGCGATTCGCGTTCGCACCACTTCTAGCGTCGCAATTCGCGCGACCACAACTTCCGGCGTCGCGTGCAGTCCGGTGTCCCAACTTGCGCGCCTTCGCGATGAGCGATGCGGCTTCTCCAGGCGCGCACAATCCCGGTCGCGACAGACTCTTCTCCATGTCCTGCGCGACGTGGCCGTGTTGGAGCAGGATGCAGGCGAGCTTTGCGTCCAGGTCCTGTCCGGGAAGCGGATCGAGATCGCGCTCCGACAACACCAGGACGGGCGGACGGTCCTTGCAATCGTGATTCGGTCCGGGACGCACTCCCCGTTCCACATCTTGATGGCGTTCGGCGAAACGCTCCTGTGCACTCCTCTCCCGTTGGAGCTGGTCACGGAGGATAACGAGCTTTTCGTGGAGCCGAAGCTCCCGCTTCAATTGCCGGAGCGTGACGCGACGCGCGCGAGCCAGGAACTTATCGAGTCGTCGCGGCTCGATCGAAGCGAGCAACCGCAATCTGGAGACTCCGACCCTTCCCGAGAGGTAGGCAGTCTCGATCTCCGGCCGCCGCTTCATCTGCCAAGCCTCGGCCAAGAAGTGCCGAAACGTGCGCGGAGACAAACCAAGATGTGCCTCCGCCAGAGCTTCCTGCGACCGAAGTCCGAGATAGCGCGCGGCCGACACATCCTCGAGGTGCAGGAGGACACGCAGCGAAAGCACGTGGATCGGGGCCGAGATGGCGCGGATCTCTTCGAGACGTTCGACCATCGTGACGGGATCCGCCGCGTCCGCCTTCGTCGGCGCCTCTTCGAGCAACTCGTGGAACGAATCCAGCTGTTCGTACACGTGATCGATGGTTTGCCGCGCGCGCGCCATCGAGTCGCGCAGAAAGCCGGGAACGCGGACGGATTCAGACGACACGGGGTCGCGCCTCGGGGACGATTCAGAGCTCACAGAGAGGCCCTGTGTCGGAGCTTCTTCGGACGTCGATGCGGTAGGGGTCGACCTCGACGCGGAACCGGAGTCACGCGAAGTCGCGAACGGACGGACTCGGTGCTGGCTGCGACATAGCCGCTGGAGGCGCCGTTGTTGCGGATCGGCGGGCTCAGAGTCGACCTCTGCCTCACCGCTAGGATCTGACGCGGTCGTCAAACCGTCTCCAGCGACCTCGGCAAGCATCGCAGCGACGCACGCATGACGAGGGGCGTCGTAGCCCAACGTCTTGCGAGCCTGCTCCAGCCCTTCCTCGAACGCGAGGCGCGCCGCGATCGGGGCAGCGATGGAGACGCGCCTTCCTTCCGGTCCTTCGTCACTTGGATCGAGCTCGGAGGATAAGGCTTCCGCGGATGCAGACTGCGAAGAGGCGGCCTGCTCAGCAGCGGACGCTTGACGTACGGCAGCGCGCAGTTCCGTCACGGTCGACCGCGCCGCAACCGCGATCCACCACGGCGCGGACTCCGTCGTCGCGACAGGCCGCAGCGCCAACGCCTGGCACGGAGACACTGTTCCCTCGAGCAAGGCGTCCCGCACAGCGGGAACTTCCGAGGCGAGGCGACTCACAGCGATACGCCGCTTGCCCGTGCTCGCTGTCATCTCGGCTGCTTCCACGCAAAAATCGTGGAAGGTGGAAAATCCGAGACGCAAATGGAGGCGCTGGTCGGATACGAGGCGCAGAGTATCCCCCTCGGCCAGGGTGACCGCGGATTCGGCGCGTGCGAGTGCATGCCACGCAGCGAGTAGCTCCTGCGCGACCTCCAACGGCGAACACGCCGGTGGCGCGCCATACGGAGGACTGGTTTCCCGCACCCATCCGCCTGGCCACGCGAGCGACCGGGTGCCTACGTCTGCGTATGCCAACAACCCCACAACACCTCGAAGCCGCGATGAGACTCTCAGGTCGAAACGAGATGCGGCACCCGTGCACTCGTCGGAAGCGAACCTTGCGACCATACGGTGGAACTGAGTGCGCATCGGCGAGTGGACCTGGTACCAAGGATGGAAAGGATACGATACAAATCAGGCGTTGTTCCACACAAAATTGTTCGTATGTCATGTTTTTTGGTATTCTCATCGTTAATTGATTGTTACCTAACGCTTTGGCCATGATCGTGAGCTACCTGACATTGATCTAACTCAGCCCCTGTCTTCCACGATCGAACTTTCCAGGGGGGCCTGAGGACGGGAATGATCCTCGACGGAATTGATCCCGCAGCGGGATAGATCCTCCGACGGATGCGACGGGATTGGTCCCGCGACGGGATTGGTCCTTTGGCGGGATTGGTCCTTTGACGGGATTGGTCCTTTGGCGGGATTGGTCCCTGACGTGATCGGTTCCCTGCAGGGGATTGGTCCCGCGACGGGATCGGTCCGTTGCGGATATCTCGCCGGACGGGATTGGTCCCGCGACGGGATTGGTCCCCCGACCGAATCGTCCTCGACCGGCGCGACCTTCGACCGACCGCGGGTCCTCCTGGCCAGGAGATCCGGAGATCCATTCCGGTGAACGGCGCTGAAACATGGACGGTCGGAATGATTGGTCTGTTCTTCTGGACGCGCTGTGGACGTCACCCGCGGACGGGCGTCCTCGTGCTCTGTACCCCTGCTGTGCTCCCTGGGACTATCGCGAGGGGACGCCCTATGTGGAGCGCAGGCGCCGACGACGCGCAGGCGATCGTCTACTGAAGCCGCCGGTTCACCAGCAATACGTTCTCGATCACCTCGTTGTAGTACGGCTTGTCCTTCAGACTCGCGTACGTGCCGGGGAACAGCACGACGGTAATGTCTGCGGACTGCTCGGAGATGCCGTTCATCACGACGGCGCAGCGCTGGCCCCCGACGAGACGGGTGTTGTCGATCATGGGAAAGTCGAAGTGGCTGAGGGCGAAGGTTGCGACCTTGGTCTGGCGGCCGAGCTCGGGATCGGGACTTTCGATGTTGAGCCCGATCAGGATCTCTCGATCTTCCGGATCGTACTCCAAGACGTCGATGGCGAACGTGGTCGAGACATCTTCGAGAGTGAGCACACCCGGCTCGAGAGTGGTGCCGGCTGGATCGGCGGTCAGGTCGATGGTGCGGTCGAACCTCTCCCCCACGCTCTCCAGGACGATCATCTGACGGCGAACGATCTCGCCTGCCATCGTCTCGAGCCGGTCGAGGTAGGCGGCGTGCTCCTCGCGATCGAGCGCCGTCGCGGCGGCTTCCTGCTCGCGGATCACCCGGCGCCGCATCTCGGTGAAGAGCGGCTTGAGATTCAACGACTCATGGAAGTTGTAGGCGAGCATCTCGAGATTGAGGATGGAGCTGCCGAGCCCGGTGTCGTTGGGATTCACGAAGGAGTTGATGATGGAGACGCACATGTCCTTGCGGAGCGCGCTTTCGGACTCCTCGCGTCGGCTCAAGAGCTCGGTGTAGAGGCGGGTGTTCGTGTCGGTGGCCTGACGCTGACTGAGCGCGTTCGAGGTGATGAATCCGAGGCCGGTGATGGCGAGGGCGGTGAGGAGCCCACCGACCGGACGCATGAGGATATCGAGCTTGTCCCAGTTGTCGCGCCTCTTCGCGGATTCATCTGTCATGGAGTTCACTTCCTCCTCAGCCGCAGGGTTCCATCCGTCCTCTCGATGACGAGGTCGTACCGAACGGCTCGTTTATAGGAGAACACTTCGAAGGTAGGAGCATGACCCTCGTAGAGGAGAGTCAGGACGCACTTTCCTTCCTCAGGAACGGTCAATTTGTACGAGCCGAACTCATCGGTGCTGGTGGAATCGGCCACGTCGGCGATACGCGCCGACAGCGAATCATTAGCCGGCGGGACGAGGGAAATCGGACCCCGGCCGCAGCGGGCGCTCCGTCGATGGTGATGTCGCCGAAGATGCGTCCAGCTGTCGCCGCTACCGGCAACAAAAGCGACAACGCCAACGAGGCCGCTACGGTCCTTCGCATGTCATTCTCCTTGTAGCACGATGGTTCCAGCCCCGGATGCGACGTCCTCTGAAAACGGGTGAACGTCTCCCCATGCTCGGACTGCGGACGCGGTCGCGAGCAGATCGCACGGGCGGCGCCGGGCGAGTATACGCCCGATTCCAATTGCCTCAGGACACTGCGCCGCAATCGCCGCAACCTGCCGCCATCCGCCGCAACCTGCCGCAATCCGCCGCAGTCTGCCGCAAACCTGCCGCGATCCGTCGCAGTCTGCTTCAATCCGTCGCAGTCTGCCGCAATCCGTCGCAGTCTGCCGCAATCCGTCGCGATCTGCCGCAGTCTGCCGCAATCTGCCACAATCCACCGCCGTGCGACGGAACCGACCCGACTGGTCTCCCCCGGATTGCTGAAGCTCGCGTGCCCGAACGTCGAGCGGGTGTGTCGAGAAGGTCGAACTTTGACGGACTGACTCCTCGCGGACCTCTTGCCCGGACTACGTTCGTCGCTTCGTTGCATACGACGTTGTCAAAGGGGTAGGCTTGTTGCGTCCACGCAGCAGTAACGGCCGCCCCTCGCACCCTTACTGCCGGCCGCAAACTTCGATGCACGCAGCGCCACAACGGGAGCAATGCATGGCCGCATCTCTCCAACGCCTTGAGCACCCGATGGTCGCACGTCTCCAACGTCTTGAGCACCGGATGACCGCGCGTGTCCAACGACTTGAGCACCGAATGGCCGCAGGTCTCCAACGACTCGAGGCCGAAATGACCACAACCCTTCAAGGACCGAAGTACCGATGTTCGCAACTCTCCGACGAAGGGAGATCCAGATGGTCGCAACTCTGCAACCCAACGCATACAGCACCTCCGCGAACCTCCAACGGAAGGAATGCCGCATGTCCATGCATCTGAAGAAAGTTTCCCCGCTTTGGGCCGCGCTCCCCATGTGCCTCTTCGTTACCGCCGTTGCAGACGCCGTCGTCTACCAAGTGCCAGGCGACTACAACACGATCCAAGACGCCGTGGATGCCGCTCTCGCAAGCGGAGATCGCATCGAGGTCTCCTCCGTGATTTCCCAGGAGGACGTCCAAGTGGTGGACAAGGACATCGAGATCGTGGCGATGGCGCGTCCGATCGTCGTCGGATCGTTTTCGTGGAGCAATCCCGGCGGCGTTGCGATCCCGGCCGGAGGGCTCGTCGAGGGGTTCCATGTCGCGGGCGACGTGATCGCCTCCAACGTACAAGGCTCGTTCATGGCCACCGACCTCGTCGTCGACGGAGTCATCGATGTATCGAACTTGCTGCACTCGTCCTTGCCGCGGCTGCGCGTGATTGGATGCACGAGCCTGCAAGATATCTCGGTCTTCGGGCTTTTGGATGAACACGGCGCAGGTGTAAGGATTTCGAGTTGTCAATCGTCGGGGAACATTCACGCGCGCGGACTGCAACCCGGTATCGACGACTGTGAGCTGACCGGATCGGGATTCATCCTCTGCGAGGCCGAGGACGGCGCCAGTGTGAGCGATTGCATCGTTCCAGACGGCTCCATCAATGTTTCCGCCTATTCCTACGAGGCATACGCAGGTGGCAATGTCGTAACCGGTGGAGATATCACGCTTGCATCTCATGAAACAACCGTCATAGACAACGTGGTCCATGGTGGCGACATCTATGCCGGTGGAGACGAAGAAGCCAGGTGCATCGGAAACA
>CAMPIC010000214.1 GCA_946886185.1 uncultured bacterium | reverse complement strand
CCAGTACTGTACCGGAATCTCGATCCGGTGCTGTTGCCAAAGCTCTTCTTGGAGCCGCTCCTCGAGCGAATCCGATTGACTTATCGTCAGTCACGCCTTCCGCCTTCCCGTGCGAGGAGATCGGACAACGCGTCCGCGAGCTTGGGATACTCGTCGATGTGGTTGTAGATCGCGGCCGACAGGCGGATGAGACGCTTCGGAAAAGCAGGCCAGTACTGTACCGGAATCTCGATCCGGTGCTGTTGCCAAAGCTCTTCTTGGAGCGGATCGAGGAACAGCTCCGACGGCGCTCGTTTCGCATCGGGCAACGGAAGAGCGGCCAGACTCCCGATCATCTCATCCGGAGCCGGAGTCTCGATCTCGAGACGTGAACACAGAAGCTCGCGCGCTTGAAGGGCAAGGTCGCGATTGCGGCGCCGAATCTCTTCCCACCCACCGGGAACGAGCCCACCCAGATACCGGATCGCCTCTCCCACGCAGAGTTGCGCGGTGACATCGCCCGTCCCCATCCAGTCGAACTCGACCTGAAAGCGGGAGCGATCGCGGCGATTCGAGTTCGCTCCGTGGCTGATGGTGAGCGGGCGAATCCGTTCCTGACGATCGGGCCGCACGTAGAGGAACCCTGCTCCCTTGGGAGCACAGATCCACTTGTGACAGTTCCCGGTGTAATAGGCCATTCCCAGTCGCTCGATGTGGAGAGGCACCAATCCCGTGGGACTGGTGACATGGTCGATGAGCGCGATCCGGGTGCGGCTCGTGACCGCGGATAAAACCGCATCGACGACTTCATCGGGTGAAGCGAGCGGAAAGGGAACAGGAATCGCTAGGACCTTCGCGCCGCGGCGCTCGGCGGCATAGTCGATCGCGTTCCGGCAGGCGTTGTATGCATGGCTCGTGACGAGAATCTCGTCTCCGTGCGCGAGCTCCAGAGATCGGAAGACCGTGTTGACCGCGGTGGTCGCATTCGACAGGAAGACCAAGTCGCTCGCGCGCGCGCCCACGAAGGAGGCGAGCTCTGCGCGCGACGAATCGAGATGCCCTTCGTACTCTCGCAGGAAGAATCGAACCGGTTCAGATTCCAGGTCGCGACGGAAATGGTCCTGCCGCTCCAGCACCTTCTTCGGACACGCGCCGAACGAACCATGGTTGAGGAACGTCACCTCGGGATCGAGTGTCCAGTGCGAACGAAGAGGATTGGAGGTCACGTCGTCTCGCTTTCTGCGAAGGGTACGTCATGCACTCGGGGCTGCGATCGTGGCGTCCGGAATGTTCCTCCCGAACCGGGACCGTCAGGAGCGCTTCCCGTTCAAGAGGATGAATCGCAAATGATCTGCCGCTCTCTGGAGCGCATGCAGATCGTCGTTGCGAAGCCGTCGGCCTGCAAGAACGAGATCGCGGGAGATCGGAATCGTCACCCACCGGTCTCCGCTTCCCGCCGAGGGAACTCGACGTTCCCCGACCAGCTCCTGAAGCGCTTGCAGCAGATCGGTAGCGGTCGGGCTGCCGACGGATGTCTCCGCCTCGACTCCGGCTTCAGCGGTTCCGGCCTCAGCGGTTCCGGTATCACCGATTCTGGCATCGCCGCTTCCGGCATCGCCGCTCCCAGCATCACTGCTTCCGGCATCACCGATTCTGACATCGCGGCTTGCGACATCGCCGGTTCCGGCATCACTGCTTCTGACATCATCACCGCTGACCGATTCCGGATCCCGCGACCGAGGGCTCGTCGCGGTGGCGCGCGACGACCGACGTCCTCGCACTCGCGGTGGGATCACGCCTTCGCGTACGAACAGCTCGCGAATGGACCGGAGACTCAAGCCTCTCTCATCCTGGAGCATCCGGATCCGGAGGAGCAGATCGAGAAAGGCGAGCGAATATCGCGTCCGGGGTCCCTGCTTGCCGGGCCCCGGAAGAAGGCCCTGAGCGACATAATAATGAATCGTGCGGGGAGTGACCCCGGCCCTGGCGGCGACCTCGTCGACGATCAGACCTTCGGAACCTATTGCCTCTGAGGGAATCATGAGTGTCATCATAGCTGATATCAGTGCCTGCTGGGAAAGAAGCAGCCATCATCACACCGGTCCAATCGACTACCGGAGGACGGGACGGATCATGGCGGTACCGACACAGACCAGAGCCATGACGCTCGGAAGTTACGCTGCGGCTTCGCTGACTCCGGCCGTACTCTACTCGCGCCGGCGGTTGGCCGGTTCCAACTCCGCGAGGATGCGCAGATTCCGAATCGCCCGCCGCGCCAGCATCGCCAGCATCCCCAGCGCACCCACCGCACCGATCACATCGAAGGCGGTCAGCCCGACGGTCCGGCCGAAGTAGGTCACCGAAAACTCGAGCGGCGCCGTGAAAATCGCGATCGTGTTCACGAGGATGAGGACGATGCGCGCCTCGGTCGGCCCGATCACTCCATAGCCGAAGCGGAACTGCCCGTGGACGATCGTCTCCAGGTACACGTTGATCGAGAGCACCAGATACCCGATCACGATCGCGAATCCCACCGACAGCAGCATGAAGGGAGATACGCCCAGGCCGATCCCGATCGCGACCGTCGCCAGCGCGTCCGCCAGGTGGTCCACGTAGAACCCGTACTTGGGACGCTCGATCTTTCGGTAGCGGGCGAGCGTGCCGTCCAGGCTGTCTCCCAGCCAGTGGATGACGAGCCCCGCGCTGGCGCCCCACAACCAGGTTTCTTGGAGGTTGGACAGGCCGTAGCACGCCGCGATCACGACCGCTCCGAACAACGCGAGTAGCGAAAGATGATCCGGAAGAACCCAACCTGGGAGACGCGCCGCAATCCAGACGAGAACGCGCTTCTCCGCGGTCGCAAGCAGAGCCTTGGTGGTCCTGTCGGACCTTTCGGCAGATTGTCGGGACGGGGTCATGCTACTGCCTCCGGGGCAGGTCGTTGCGATGGGGTCATGCTGCTTGCCTCCGGGGCAGGTCGCTGCGATGGGGTCATGCAGCTTGCCTCCGGGGCAGGTCGTTGCGATGGGGTCATGCTGCTTGCCACTGGGGCAGGTCGTTGCGATGGGGTCATGCTGCCTCCGGCCGAGGTTGAGGGCGGCCCGGAATCGAGGCTACTCGATGCTCCCGGACCCGCCCGAAAAGAGCGGCACAACTGGACGGGCCCGCCGGGGCCACTTACGCTCGAGACTTGCCGCGGCGCTCCGGCAGCCCCCAGAAGGACCGGGACGGACCGAGTGGAGCGGCGCTTCTGGAGGAACCATGCTCGCAATCGATCGAACCGCTCCGGCTCGCCCGGATCACACCGTCCCTACGTCCCCGAGTCAGTCCGAATCTGGATTCCGACTTGGATCGAGACTGGAGCACGGCGACCGCGCTTCCCGTGGACTTTCCGCTTCGCTGCGCTCTCTGTTCGCGCTCGCGGCGCTTGCGGCCTGGGGAATCGGCTCGCACGCGCTGGTTCCCGCTCGGGCACAGGCGGAGGATCTCGCGATCGATCTCGACATGCGGCGGCCGGGCGACGAGAGGCAGGTCCGCACCTTCACCCTCGACAACCAGCTCGAAGTGCTCCTCGTCTCCGATCCCGCCATGCAGAAGTCGGCGGCGGCGCTCGATGTCGCGGTCGGGTCGCTGGAGGATCCCGAGAACCAGCAAGGAGTGGCGCACTTCCTCGAGCACCTGCTCTTCCTCGGGACGGAGAAGTATCCCGACGTCGAGGAGTACAACCAGTACATCGCGACCAACAATGGCTCGTCCAACGCGTACACCGCGGACGAGAACACCAACTACCTCCTGGAAGTGAATCCGGATGCGTTCGAAGGGGGGCTCGACCGGTTCGCTCAGTTCTTCGTCGCGCCCGCGTTCAACCCGGAGTTCGTCGATCGTGAACGCAACGCCGTCAACTCTGAGCACCAGAAGAACGTCCAGAACGACTTTTGGCGCCAGCGGCAAGTGCAACAGGGCCTCTATCGGGAAGGACATCCTCAACGCAAGTTCTCCACCGGAACGCTGGAAACGCTCGCCGCCGCCACCCGTGAGCAGATCATCGCGTTCTACGAGCGCTACTACTCCGCGAACGTCATGAAGCTGTGCGTGATGGGACCGCAAGACCTCGACACCCTCGAGGAATGGGTTCGCCCCCGGTTCTCGGCGGTTCCGAACCGCGACCGCGGCCGTCTGGTCTATCCCACCGACGTCTGGGACACCGCCTCGCTCCCGCTGATGCTCCAGATCAAGCCCGTCACCGAGGCGCGCGTTCTCGAGCTCCATTTCGCCGCTCCGAGCGTGCGCGAGCACTGGCGTGAGAAGCCGAACCAGCTGATCAGCTCCTTGATCGGGCACGAGGGCAAGGGCTCCCTCCTTTCCGAGCTCAAGAAGCGTGATCTCGCGACGGGTCTATCCGCCGGCGGCGTCACCTCCAGCTTCAACACCGATCTGGGATATCGCATCACCCTCACCGAGAACGGCCGCGCCCATGTCGATGAGGTCATCGAGCTGTTCTTCGCCTACATCGACATGCTCAGGGACTCGGGACTGCCCGAATACTACTTCGATGAAGAAAAGACGATGGGCGACGTCAGCTTCGTCTATCGCGATCATGAAGAGGGGATGTGGACGGCTTCCACCTATGCGTCCCTCATGCAGGAGCATGCTCCGCTCGACATCCTCAAGAACCAGCGGCTCTATTTCGAATACGATCCCGAGCTGTTCAAGGCGTACCTGGATGAGATCCGTCCGGAGCTGATGCAAGCGACGCTTTCCGCGCCCGACGTCGTCACGACCCAGACGGAACAGTTCTACGGCGCGGAGTTCAACGTCGAGAAGTTGCCCGAAGAAAAAGTGAACCGATGGAAGAAGGCATCATCGAGCGAGGCGTTCCAGTATCCGGAGCCGAATCCGTTCCTCCCGACCGACCTCTCCCTTCTCGAAAACGACAGCCATGAAGGTCCGTACAAGCTGATCGACGACGAGCGCGGGATCTTCTGGTTCGAGCAGGACAAACGCTTCCACCTTCCCAAGGCCCAGGTCTCGCTGCTCCTGATGACCGACCTGGGGAAGAGCAGTCCGCGCAACCGCCTGCTCTCGATCCTCTATGCGCGGTCGATCGATGAAGGGCTGAACGAATGGCGCTATCCGGCCGTGCTGGCGGGGCTCTCCGCCGGAGTCGCGCCCGATCTGCGCGGAATCCAGCTCTCCGTGGCCGGCTACTCGCAGCGAGTGCCGGAGCTGCTCGAGGAGCTGTCTGCGCGACTCCGCGACGTCACGATCGACGAGAAGACGTTCCAGGCGATCAAAGACGACCTCCGGCGGGAGGTGGCGAATGAGGAGTTCTCGCAGGCCTATCAGCAGATGTTCTACGAGTTCAACTACCTGATGAACCCGGATGCGATCCATCGCCGCGAGTATCAGGAGATGATCGGGTCGGTCACGCTCGACGAGGTCAAACAGTTCGCCAAGGAAGCTCTCCGGGAAGCGGCCATCGAAGGCCACGCTTACGGCAATCTCGACGGCGAAGCGCTGAAGACGAGCGTGGAGAAGGCGTTCGACAACGCGACCGAATCGGTCCTGGCGGAGGATCGCCGTCCCAAGCGACAGGTCATCCAGCTCCCTGCCGGCAATCCGATGGCGTACGTCTTCTCGACTAAGTCCGACAACAGCGCCTGGGGCACCTGCTTCCAGTTCGGTCCGCGCGACTACCGTCGCGAAGCCGTCCTGCGAGTGGGGGCGGCCGCCCTCGAGTCTCCGTTCTACACGGAGATGCGCTCGCGTCAACAGCTCGGATACATCGTCTGGAGCTTCGCCAATCTGGAGAGCGAGATCCCCAGCATGTGGTTCGTGATTCAGTCCGGCGATTACACCGCGACCGAC
>CAMPIC010000213.1 GCA_946886185.1 uncultured bacterium | reverse complement strand
CGACCAATCCGATCTCCGGATGCGCAAGGAGGAAGTCCCTCTGGCGCGCGAGACGTTCCGGATGCGAGACGTCGTCGGCATCCTGCCGCGCCAAGAGAGGCTCCGCGCAGAGCAGTGCCGCGCGACGCAACGTCTCGGCGATGCCGAGCGGCTCTTGGCTCACGATTTCGAACCGCGGATCGTGGCGGACCGTAGCTCGCATCACCTCCGCGGTCGCATCGGTCGAGCCGTCGTCGATCGCGATGCATCGAAACTCGGAAAGCGTCTGTTCCTGGAGCGACCTCAGCGCCGGGCCGATGGTGTCGGCGGCATTGCGCGCCGGCAAGAGGATGGCGATCTCGACCCGAATCGTGCGTCTCTCCTCTTCTACGGGCTACTCCCGGGGCTTTTGCCCGCCGTCTAGTCGCCTGCCACGAGGAACTTCATCCGCCACTGCCCGTCGCTCTTGGCGAACATCGCGCGGTAGTCGAGAGAGCTGCGCACGTACCGCCGCCCAACGTAACCTTCCGCGCCCCCGGGCAGACGGACTCCGACCCACTCGTCGGTGATCGCCGTCGCTCCCGATAGCGGGACGATCGCATAGCTCATGCTGGTGATCGGCTCGGAAGACAGATCCGCCCGGGAGCGGACTCGCACGCCGCTCCCGACGATCGCGACATGCTCGAACGCGTCGAGGTCGTCAGGCCACTCGCTGAACACGTAGGGCGCGGTGAACCAGCCCTCGGAATTGAACGTGCCGCCCAACGCCAGTAGAGCCGTGAGAGTTTCCCAAAGCCTGGACTCAGGCTGATCGAGGGCCCACATCTTTTGGAATTCCTCGATCCCGTCGTTGCCTCCGAACGAGTTCTTGATGTTCGGATCGACGACCTCGAGGAGCGCGGGCACGTCCCGGCGCGCCAGAGCCGCCAGAAGATGAGCGCGGAAGGTGAAGAAGTCGGGCTGGAGTTGCGCCTCATCCACCGGCAGGAGTTGGGTCGCACGGCACAGGGAACCAGACCCCGTCAGAACGAGCAGGAGGAGGCAGGCGGTCACGAGCAGACGCTTCGTTCGCGGCGCGCGCAAAGGAATGGACGGTCTACTGGCTCGGTTCATCGTGGATGGATGCGCCTCCCGCGCCAATTCTGCACCTCGTTGAGCGGCATCATGCGCACGCCCGATCCGCGTCGATCCGCCCTGCGCGCGCCGGGTCGATCCGCGCCGTGATCTTCGCACGATGAAACGGTTCCGCGGAAGGCTAGGCCTCGATGCCAACCGTTGGCATCCGGGCCGCGAGGCGAGACTCCAACCGCGCCAACTCCCGGGCACTGCGCTCGGCGTCCCATCCGAGCTGCGCAACGATCCGGTACGCGAGCGGAAGGAGCGCGGGACCGAGGTGAATCCCATCGAGCCGACCGAGGATCAAATCGTCCAGATGCAGCACCATCTCCTCGTCGATCAACCGCTGCAACTCGCGCGCGGCAGGCCCCGGAGTTTCGGCCAGCGAGCGCGCGATCTCCCTGATCTCGATTCCGGCAAGAGCGCCGGTGCGATCGACGGTTCGATCCGGGCCAGTCGGGAGCAACTTTGATCGAAACATTCGACGAAGGGCGCGTTCGGCCACGACGGGCGCGGTGGTGTACTTGATCCCTGATACGGTGAAGAGTCCCGCCGGTCCCCCCTTCGAGGCGTGGTCGAGGAAATGATCGCGCTGCGCCATCTCCGCATCGCCCTCTGCGCGCGCGGGCAGGAATCCGATCTGCACCGCGAGAAGATCTCGCTTCTCGAGTCCGAGTCCTGGCAGCGCCGTTCGCAGGTCGTCGATGAAGGCGTCGATGTGATGGGAGTCGATCCGCGGACGATCCGCGCGAGCGATCCACGATCGGTCCGCTGGAACAGTCGGCGGTTGATCAACCGGGGCCGAGGGCCGAGCCACCAGAACGGCCGCCCCCCGATCCACCGCAGCAGTCCACGGTAGATGGCGCGTGCCGGCGTGAATGCATCCGTCTCTTTCCCAGAGAAACAAGTTCTTCCCGTCTCGTGCACGGGCGGCCAAAGCGCTGCCTCCCGGAATACCCCCCCGGAAAAGGAGATTGAACGCGACCGACGGCGGATGCAGAGAACCCGAACCGGCCCACGCGTGCCAGGGTCCGGCGCAGTTGAGCACGCGGGCAGCGTGAAACTCGATCTCGCGACCGGACTCATGATCCAGCGCACGCACCCCCGCGACCTCGGAACCGCCTCGATCGGATCGCCGGACCAGGAGCTCGCGCGCTTCCAGATGGGAGAGCGCGTCTGCTCCGCACTCCATCGCCCATCGGAGCAGCTCCACCGCGAGCCTCCCCGGACGAGGGAAGATCCCATCGAACCAGATGGCGAAGTGGCGCGGAGGAGAGGCCATAAGCGCGACCAGCTCCGGCCTGGAGGATGCGCGCTCGACGCGCCCCTCGGGCAACGAGGGACGCTCTCGCGACAATCGATGATGCAGCGCCAGTGCGGCGCGGAATATCTCCGGCCGCCGCACGCCGCGGCCATCGAGCGGAAGGACGCATTCCAGAGGCGCGGTGAGATCGGGAAACTGCTCCATCCACCATGCGCGCGCCCGCGCCGACTCGCGGAGGCGCTGCCAATCGAGGCTTTGGAGGTAGCGAAATCCACCGTGGAGGATCTGGAGGCTGTTCGCGCTGGTCTGACTCGCGAAATCGTCCCGATCGATCAACAGAACGCGCACTCCGGCGCGCACGGCATGCAACGTCGCGCAGAGACCGTGGACGCCTCCGCCGACCACGATGAGATCGTAGGTTCTCCCCGTCGCGGCCGCGACATCGCGCGGACCCAGGCCTCGGCGACCGCGATCGCCAGGATCGCTCACGGGCGAGGCTCCGAACGCGGTTCGAGCTGCCCGTGATCGGCTTCCTGAGACACCGCGCGAGCGCGCGAGCCTTTGGTCAGCCGCAGCGCGACCTGATCGCGCACGAACGCGACCGGCCCGACGCGAGCTCCGAATCGCTTCGGCGACCGCGAATGACCGGCGAGCGCCGAGACCAGGCTGCGCGCGGGTTGCTCGACCGAGACTCCTCCTTCGAGAACGAATCCGTAGCTCCCAGCGCGCGTCTGATGCGCGCGGAGCGGAAGCGGATCTGTTCCGGGAAGCACTTTCCTTCCGATGGACTCAGCGCGAGCAAACAGATCCGGATCGGGAGAGATCGATGGACGCGCCGAATTGTCCCCCAGATCGGGAGGGTCGGCGCTCGTGAGCGCGGCGCGCACGACCTGGCCTCGCCGTCCCCACCACTTTCCGAACGCCCATGGCACCACGGGCGTTCCGTTCGCGGCGCGCACCCGTTCGATCCCTTCCGCGAGAGAAACGCCATCGGGAATCACGACGCACGTGGCCAGGGCGAGCAGCTCCAGGCCCTCGCTGGTGATGATCTGCCGGCCCGCGAGCACGTACATCTCCGGCCCGTCCTGCTCGCCTGCGAATCGCACTCGCAACGCAGATTCCTCCGGCGTAGCGAGGATCTCCACCGAACCGAACCTGCCGGGGAGCTCGCCGAACGCATCGTGGCGGGAATCTTCGGTGAAACACATCACGTACTGAGCGTGCGGAAGTCCGAGCCTGCGGCGCGCGCGGTCGAAGTTGGCGCGCGCCGCGGTGAAGAAGCGCTCGCGATCGTACATCGCGTAGAGGTGCACATGGGCGTCGACGAGAGCGGCGATGGGCGCGGACATGTCCGCCGGGCGGTTCATGATCGTCCCGGCGCGAGGCGAACCTGACGGCTCACGCTCTGCACTCCTTGCTCATGCACGAGGAGCGTCGACTCTCCCCCATCCCTCCAGAGCGTGGCCAGAATTCGGCCGCGCACCCGCCGTGAGCGTCGCGGTGCCAGATGACGGATCCGTTCGGCAAAAAGACCATATCCCACGATCGCGAACATCGCCTGCCAGAGCAGCACGACCGAAGCGATCGGCACCAGCATGGTTTCCGACGACGATGCTTCGAGAGGGCTCGGCTGAACACCGCCCGACAGCCAGATCGATGCAGCCCACAAGGTGGCGAGACCCGCGAGGAGCGCGATCGGCGCCGCGCACTGCAGGAACCATCGAATCGGGTAGTGGGAGTAACGAGTCACCATATAGAGGGTGAGCAGATCGGCGGCCACCTTGACCGTGCGTTCCAGTCCATACTTGGACTTTCCGAACTGGCGAGCGCGATGCCCCGTCTCGATCTCCGCGACCCGCGCGCCACCCATCTGCGCGAGCGGCACGATGAATCGATGAAAGTCGGAATAGAGCGAGACCGATCGCAGCACCTGTCCCCGGTACGCTTTGAGCGCGCACCCGTTGTCGTGGATCGTCACGCCGGTGATGAAGCGCGAGATTCGATTGGCGATGATCGAAGGAATGCGGCGCGTGACCATCTTGTCCTGCCGGTGCCGCCGCCAGCCGCTCACGATCTCGTAACCTTCGTCCAGCTTCGCCACGAGGCGCGGAATGTCTGCCGGATCGTTTTGGAGATCGCCGTCCAAAGTGACCACGGTTCTTCCGCTCGAGGCGTCGAAACCTGCCATGAGCGCCGGAGTCTGCCCGCAATTGCTCGCCAACCGGATCGCGTGCAGGCGCGGATGCCGCGGCGCGAGATCGCGCAGGAGGCTCCAACTGTCATCGGTGGAGCCATCGTCCACCAAGATCACCTCGTATGCTCGACCGGTCGGACCGAGCGCGGCGTCGATCTCCTGAAGAAGCCGGGGAATCGATTCGCACTCGTTGAAGATGGGCACGACCACGGAGATCTCGATCTCATCGGACCGGGCATCGGCGGCGCGGATCGTCTCCGGAGATGGAGCGCTTCCCTCGTCTGCCGCGAGCGGGTCGTCAGCCATGGCGGCGTTCCGCCTGCTCCGCTTCCGAGAGAGCGCCGCCGATCTCGTCATGCACGCGGTAGTTCACCTGATCGCGGAAGTGGAGATAGATCATCAGCTCGCCCAGGAAGCCCAGGATCACCACTTGGATTCCGGAAGTGACGAGCAGGAGCGCGAGCAGAAGGAGCGGGCGATCGGCCAACGGTTGGTGCAGGACGACCCGTTGATACAGAAGCACGGCGCAGAGCGCCAGCCCGATCGCGGTAAGAACGACGCCGACCGCGCCGAATGGCCGGAGCGGCTTCTGTGTGAAGCGAACGAGGTACGAGAGCGCCAGCACATCGAGCCCGCGGCGCGCCAGGGCTGCGGGAGAAAAGAGATGGAAGCCCGGCTCGGAACGACCGGCGGGAACTGCGACTTCCGCGACCCGATATCCCTCCCGCGCCAGCAGGATTGGAAGGTAGAGCTGGTTGTCGCCATAGTTAGGCACCGTGCGGCTTACCGCGGAACGGATTCCGTGGATTCCGCAGGCGAGGTCCCGGAACGCGACTCCCGTGGTGGCATGGACGAGCCCGTTGAACGCGCGGCTCGCGAGTCGCTTGAGCGGAGAGCCTCCACGTCCGACACGATATCCGACGACGTAATCGGCTCCGGAGGCCAGACCTTCCAGAACCGGCGCGATCGCATCCGTGTCGACCTGAGGATACGAAGGGAAGGTCACGATCGACTCTCCGCGCGCGACGGCGAGTCCGGCGCGGATCGTTGCTACCTGTCCCTGCTGCGTGTGGAGCGCGATGAGCGTGGCCTGCGGCTCGTCGGCCAGACGCTCCTGAAACCGGGCGTACAGACCGACGAGGTGGCCGTCCAGAGCGACGATCAGCTCATGGCCAGAACCCTGCTCGCGGACGTACTGGAGGAGCGATTCGAGGACCTGGTCCACCGACCGCACGCTTTGAGAGCAGAAGAGCAGAATGGAGATCCGAACGCCGCCCGCGGACATTCTCGTGGTACCTC
>CAMPIC010000212.1 GCA_946886185.1 uncultured bacterium | reverse complement strand
GCGCCCGAGGGAGCGACCGCGGGCGCGAGCACCGGTGGTGTGCTCGGCGGAGGACTGGGGCTCCTGCTCGGAGTCGGCGCGCTGGCCATTCCGGGTCTCGGCCCGTTCATCGCCGCCGGCCCGATCATGGCAGCCCTCGGCGGCGCGGCCGTTGGAGCCACCGTGGGCGGCATTACCGGCGCCCTCATCGGCATGGGCATCCCCGAATACGAAGCCAAAGTCTACGAAACTCGCCTGCGCGAGGGATCGGTGCTCATTTCTGTCCACGCCGATGACGAGGACGACGAAGACCGCGCCAAGGAAATCTATGAGAACGCCGACGCGGACGACATCAAAGTCACGAGCGAGAAAGAGCTGAAGAAGTAGTCGGTCCCGGTAGAAGCAGGGCGCATCTGCATGGTCTGTTGCGCAAGCAGGCAATCAATCTCACGAGAATCAGATCCGATACCGCGATCTGCATATCTCGAGATGTCTTACGCGCAAGCAGCTCTCACAGGCGCCCTGCCGATCTGCCATAGTCTGGCGCGGTAACATCCTTGTCCAGAGGCAGGGATTCAGCCGCGGGCACCCAGGTCGGCCATCTCGGCCGAAGCGTGAAATGATGCCGAGGAAGCAGCCGGTGAGCAAATCGCCAGGCACTTCCTCGGTTCGCGTTTTGCCCAAGACGAATGCGAGGGCGGATCGTCTCCATCCATGTATCAGCTCAATGATCGAGTGAAGACTTGGCTCCCTCCGGAGCAGATCGAGCCCGCGGCGCGGGCGCAGATCCACAATGTCTCGGGAATGCCCTTCGTATTCAAGCACGTCGCGGTCATGCCGGATTGCCACCTGGGAAAGGGAGCGACCGTAGGGACCGTCATCGCCACCAAGGGCGCGATCATTCCCGCTGCGGTCGGCGTCGACGTGGGCTGCGGCATGGTCGCCGTACGGACGAAGTTTTCCGCCGGACAACTGCCGGACGACCTGCGCGCGCTCCGAGAGGGAATCGAGCGTCGCATTCCGGTCGGAACCGGCGGCGCCAACCGCAAGATCACCGAAACTGCCGCTGCCCGCATCTCGGCGCTGCGGAGCCTCGCCAAGGTGGATTACAGCCGATTCGCGGACTGGACCGCGCAGCTCGGAACGCTCGGATCCGGCAATCACTTCATCGAGGTGTGCCTCGACGAAGATGAGCAGGTGTGGCTGGTTCTACATTCGGGATCCCGGGGAGTGGGAAATCGAGTGGCCGACTCCCACATCAAGACCGCTCAGCGGCTGATGCAGGCCGATCGCGTTTCCCTTCCCGATCGCGATCTTGCCTATTTGTCCGAGGAAACGCCCGAGTTCGAAGCGTACATGCGTGATCTGCTCTGGGCGCAGGACTACGCGCGTCTCAATCGAGAGGAGATGATGGATCGCGTCCTCAACGAGGTCAGCCATGCCTTGTTCGGAGAAGGGGGCCATCAGCAGGAGATCGAGCTCGAGCGGATCAACTGCCACCACAACTTCACGCAGCGGGAACATCACTTCGGACAGAATGTCTGGATCACGCGCAAGGGCGCCATTCAGATGCAGGAAGGGCAGAAGGGCGTGATTCCGGGATCGATGGGCACCCGAAGCTACATCGTCTCCGGTCTCGGCAATCCTGACGCGTTCCACTCCGCACCCCATGGCGCCGGGCGTCGATTCTCTCGGGGCGAGGCGCGACGGCGCTTCACCATGGCCGACTTCGAAACCGCCATGGAAGGAATCGAGTGCAGGCATTCCGCGCAGCTGATCGACGAGCTCCCGATGGCCTACAAGGATATCGACGAAGTGATGGACAACAGCCGGGAGCTCGTGCGCGTCGAGCACACGCTTCGCCAGGTGCTGAGCGTCAAAGGGAACTAGCGGGGTCGCCTATCGCTCGTTGAGCTCCAGCACCCTGCACTGCAGCTGCAAGTGATTCTCCGCCTGCGAGTACAAATAAGTCGGACCGTCGCCGTACGGATACGCGATCAGTTGGATCGTCCCATCCAGGACCATACCGGGGTTCGAGGCCAAGAACGCGACCCAGGCCTCATCGCTGTAGTCTGTCGTGTCCACTCCGACGAGGTGCTCCTTCATCGTGTGGAATCGCAGTGTGAGCATGGGGGTCTCGCGGGCGTAGGAGGAGAGGGCGAGCTCCAAGGGGCTTTTGGCCGACGGGAGAAAGGTGCGACCCGGCTCGCTCGTGATCAGGACTCCCGGAGCATAGAAAGCATCCAACTGCTCGAACGCCTCCTTCCGGTTTCGCTCGGCGCAGATGGAGCAAGAGTCGCGCGCGCTCTGCGCGAGCAGGTCGAGCGCGGCTTCGGGAAGCTCGGACGTACCTCGTAGGACAGCAGCAGTCGCACCGGAGCCGGCTGTGTTCGAGCGCTCCGCGGACTGCCCTTCCATCATTTGCCCGGCAGGAGGGATCGGCCCGGCGGCGCACGCCAGCAGGAAAATCGCCAGCGCCAGCGCCATGCAACCATGCATGGCGCGCCTGGTTACGGAACACCCAGGCACGGCATCCAAGTAAATGCGGCGGTCGCAGCGGCTAGTAGAAGAACCGCAGGCCAACCTTCGAATCCCAGATCGAGACATCCTGCTCGGTGCTCCTTTCCGTTTCCAGGGAGAGATTCCAGTTCCGGCTCAATCGGAACCCGCTTCCCAGGGCCAGTCCGAATCGATCGTCTTGCTCTCCGAGGCGAAAGAACATCGCTCGACCGAGAAGCTGAAGGTTCCACCAATCCGACACCGCTTTGATCGTTCCGAGGGAAGCGCCTCCCCCCCAGGACCAGTTCCCATCCAGGGCGCCTCCCACCTGGATCTCGCTCTCGATCATCGCATACGGCATGCCCAGGAAATTTTCCACGGATCTGCCGAATCCGGTGTCGAGCCGATACACCAGATCTCGGCCCCCCTGCGCGAGTGACCGCCGGATCAGTCCGGTTTCTACTTTCCATGAAGTGTGCCGGAAGAATTCGTTCCGGGGAGCGATCGAGGTGATGCCGATCGCGTCGAAGCGCTCGAGCTGCGCCTCCTCGATTCGCGGATAATAGCGAACGACGCCTTCCAGAAAGATGATCTCGGAGCCGGGCTTGAATCCCTGCGACGCGTCGAGCAGGTCGTGGTACGCCGGTCGGATACGAAGCTCCTGGTAATACTCCCGGTCGCGCACCCCCGACCCCAGCATCGCCCGGCTCGAACGATGCCCCAGGGCCGGCTCGGGCGGGGACGGAATCTCCTCCAACCACGCCTCCCCTTCTCCCAGCGTGCTTCGCAGCTGGAGCGCCTGCAAGAACCGGGGAACGTAATCCGCCTTTTCGATCTCCCCTTTCGCATGCAGATACTGCAGATACTCGCTGGTCAGGTCGACCGCGCGCGTCTTTTCCTCGCGAGTCGTTCCTCCATTCACCAGTGCATCGATCTCCTGTTCCCCGAACGCGACGCGTACCGCCGCCTTGCGCTGCTCCTTCGGAAGCGCTTGGGCCAGATGCATGATCTTGGTGGACTTGGATGGGCGGTACACGGCCTCGCTCGTCAAACCAGTTCGCTGAATCGCGCGAATCGTGTCGAGCGGAATCACCCACCAACCGAACTCGTCCGTCAGACGAAGTGAAGGACGGGCCGCGTCGAGAAGGAACAACAGATCGTAGGAGCAATTCTCGCTGAAGAAGTAGTAGTCGGAGTACACGTCCTCCATTTCGTAAACATGGGCGAGCAAACGGCGCAGCTCCGCCGGGGTCAGAGAAAGCGGATACTCCCAGATGTCCCGATCGTTGACGTCGCTGTATTGCTGCAGCTTCATGTAGTAGGGAAGGATCGAGAAATATCCCGGATACAGCCCGAAGAGGCCCTTGACGATGTAGAAAGGCCCGAACGATTCGCGCGTCACCGCGGCGTAATTGACCGCATAGGAGAGCAGCTCGCTGCCGTTCTCGCCCTGGATGGTGATCAGCGTGTGTCCATACATCGAAGCAGGGCTGTTCATGTGCGAGGTCGGAAAGATGAGCGAAGCTGACAGAGGGCTGATCGCCGCGTAGAACGCCTCGAAGGAATCGCACTCGGGCAGCGGCAGCCGGGAACGATCAATCGCGAGCTTCTCCGTCAGCCACTCCAGGCGAGCCGGAAAACGGCAGACCGGATGCTTCCCCTGGCTGGAATCGGGGAGCGAGAAGAATGACCGCAAGGTCGCCTTCAGCTCCTCGGCCGGCTTTTGCTTTCCTTCCGGCGAGGCGAAAAACTTCGGATCGTCCACGAGGCTGCGCAGTCCGAAGAGCCCCTTCTTGTAGTGGAGAAGAGTGTGCCAGTACGGGTCCTCGTGAAGGCGGAGCCTCTCCGCTTGTCGGAGGAGATCGTCCAGGTAGGACTCCGAGTCGAGGACGTGGAGCGTTGAGTCGGGCGTCGCAGGGACGTGGAGCGCCGAGTCGGGCGCAGTAGGCACATGGAGTGCGGAGTCGGGCGCGGTAGGAACGTGGAGTGCCGAGTCGGGCGCCGGAGGCCCATGGAGCGCCGAGTCGGGCACAGTAGGGACATGGGGCGCGGAGTCGGGCGCCGTAGGCACATGGAGCGCCGAGTCGGGCGCCGCAGGGACGTGGAGCGCCGAGTCGGGCGCAGTAGGCACATGGGGCGCGGAGTCGGGCGCGGTAGGAACGTCGAGGTGCTCGGTCTCCTCGGCATGAGCGGCCTTCATGACCGCGAACACCTGAAACAGCGCGACCAATAGAAAGGGGGCGATTCGAGATTCCACTGCCGCTCGAATGCCCCCCGTTCCTCGCTGCATGTCCGATCGCGCCCCGAGGGCGCGGCCGTTCGTGCTAGCTCGCCGTGACGACCTTCTCGATGTTGTTGAGGACATCGACGCTCGTGACCGCTTCCGACGAATAGATCGAGGCAAAGTTGGTCTGGAGCTTCCGATAGAGCTCTGAGCGAGCTTCCACCGGCGTGTCCATGAGTACCGCGAGAGTGGTGAGGTACTCGCCGCTTCCCTTGGAAATGTCCATGGCGAGGTTGTCCATGTTGTCGGAGACGAAGGTTTGGAGCTTCTCGTTCGAGGTGAAGCTCGCCGGGCGGGCGCACTCCAGCGTTCCGGAGGTGATCCCGAACGTCTGGTTTCCAAACGTTCCATTGGTGGTCGCGGCGAACGCATGCGAAAGGACTCCGTCCTGGTCCTTGAACAGCATCGATCCGATTCCACATCCAACGTTGCTCCGGTCCACGGCCAGGGCCGCTCCCGCGAACGCCACCGTACAGAAGGTAGCGAGAGTCAGTCCAAGAAGTCGTTTCATCGTGTTCTCCCTTGAATTCGCACTCCGTGCATCGCGTCCGCCCTCGATCTCTTGCGAACCGGCGGGCGATCCGCCCTCCCCTCGCAGCAATCCCGACAAGGGTGAAGCTGAAAGAGACCGCCGCAGAGCGTGACACGGGAATTGCGGCTTGTCTAGCGATTCAAAGTCGCTCGGGTGGGCATTTCAGAACCACATCGAGGACCAGCGAACGCGGGCGAGCAGGGGCTGCGGGACAGGTGACGGGTCAGGCTTCCGGATCGATGAGGAACTCGACGGCGCCCGTTTCCAACGAGTATTCGGCCCCTACGATCAGAAGCCCCTTCTCGCGAACCAGGTTTTCCAGAAGCTCCGAGCCGTGCCGCAGATCATGGACTGAAGCGCGCACGTTTGCGCGGACCGCTTCGGGGGCGAGGAGCTTCCAGTCTGCCGACGGCTGGCGCGCGATCACCGACTCGACCGACGGCCGCACCCGGTCGACGATCGATCGCAACGTCCGCGATTCCGGGTTTGCGCTTCCGGAAAGCGCCTCCAGGGTGGCGGTGATGGCGCCGCATTGCGAATGTCCCATCACAACCACGAGGCGCGTTC
>CAMPIC010000211.1 GCA_946886185.1 uncultured bacterium | reverse complement strand
TCAGGAGGACGTGTATCCGGTGACGCAGTTCGAGAAGCTGTGGGTAGACATGACGGCGCTGCCGGAGATGGACTGCCGGTACGTCGCGGTCCCGCGCACGCGCGGCCAGCAGCTGAAGGAACCGGCGCAACTGGACGGCTGGCTGAGAGACGGCTCGGCGCAGCATTTGGAAACGCTGTGCGAGTGGGAGTAGCGGGCGGAAGCAAGCCGTAGGAGCCGGGCTGAAGCCCTCCGCGAGCTGAAGGACCAGGACCCAGGCCCGACTCAGGGAGTCAGCGCGGCTGCCGATGGCCGCTTGCGCGCCACTAGTCCTTCTTCATCGCGGTAATCGCGTCCAGAATCTCCTGCTCCTCGGGGAAGCGCTCCTCGTGGTCCTTGTCGAAGATCTTTTTGCCGTCCACCCAGACATTGAAGATGCCGTTGCGCAAACGGACCAGCTCCGATTCGAAGCCGAACTCATCTCGGATCGCGGCCGCCAAACTGGCAGCTCGAGGCAGATAGTTTCAGGCTCCGCAATATTCGATCTTCACGTTCATTTGGTCGATCCCTTCATGGTTTCGTGCCCACTCCCGCACGGGCGATACCCGCACGGGCGATGACGACTCCGCACGGGCGATGTTCCGCACGCGCGATGCCGATCTCCCCACGGCTCCTGCCGTCCGTCGGAGATTCCGGAAGATGGTACGCCAAGTTGGATGCGCTTGCATGGCAAGCGGTTGGCGCCCTGCAGCCTGTCCCGGGTGGACATCCGTGCGGAACTCGCCGCTCGCGGCCGATAGTGCAGAGTGGGAGTCGGGCAGACCCATTTCGCCTCGAAGGGCACGAGGGGACGACCGCAGCATGGCTCAACCAGTCCGCGTTCCGAACCCATCCAAGGAATCGTTTCATCCGCCCGTGCGCGGGAGCACGCAGATCCAGGATGCCGGTCCACGGCACGTCTTGCCACTGCTGTGGGGTTTGTTCGCTCTCTCGCTGCTCTTCCTGGGAGCGGTCCAGATTTACGTGGGGAGGATCGAGCGCGTCGCGATCTCGGAGTCGGAGGCGTTCGCCGAGCTTCCACTCATCGTCTCCGAGGGGCCCGAAACGCCGGTTCCCCGGCATTCCCTGGAGCTTCGTTGGGCTCCCATTTCGGATGCCGAGGTCTACCATCTTCGGATCCTGACCGATCGAGATTCTCCGGTCCTGGATCCAGTGGAGGTTTGGACGACCTCATGGCGCCCATCCTCGGAGGCGCTTCCCGGAATCGTCGAAGGCCGATATCGATGGTCGGTGGAGGCGCTCGATTCGTCCGGCAGAATCGTGGCGCGCTCCGGTCCCGGCACGTTCGACGTCTTCTAAAAGTCGTAGGTGATGCGGGCCCCTACCGAGGAGTGCAGCTTCGCGAAGTTCGCCACGTAACCGCTGTCGTTGCTCTCCTGCGTCGAAGACATCTGGACACGCTTCGGTATCCAGTAGAGCTCGAAGCCGGCCGCGGGAAGCGTCGGTATCGGATTGACCCGGGCTCCGACCTCGATCGCTCCGTAGATCACAGTACCCTTGGCGGTGCCTTCGCTGTCTTCCACCGGGAAGAAGTCCGGGATGTCTCCTTCCCAATCCTGAATCTCGTGACCTTCGAATCGCAGGCGTTGAATGCTCGGCGCTGCATAGAGACCGAGCCGCGGATGCAGCCGCACGAGCGCCGCGGGGCTCAAGGCCCATCCGGAGTACTCGAACGTCTCCGCTCCATGCATGCTGTAGAACGGGGCCTGGGTTCGGGCAAAGTCGGTGATCACGCTCTCCAACTCCCCGCCGACACGATGGAGACGGACGCGCGCTTCCCACTGCGGATGGCGGAAACTCGCCACTCCCGCATCGGACGGGACTGCGCTGATCCCGACGCCGACCTCCCAGCCGGTGCGCCACTTCTCCACTTCCACCGGATTGAAGAAGAGGTCCTGTTCGTCTCGGATCGTCTGGACGGTGGTGCCTCCCACCGAGAGGAAAGGATTCACCTCGGCGTTGGCCGTGGGGAGCGAGAGAGAGGCGATCGCGGCAGCCATCAGAGAGGCGAATGCAAGAGCGAGTGCGCGAGTCCGAGGACGTGGCCACCGGCGTCCGGTCCGGACAAGCGCGGAGTCGCTTTCGGGATTCGTGGAAAGCGACAAAGTCTGCAGCACCATCGTTCTCCTCATTGTTCGCCACTGCACTACGCGGGACCGTCCGCGTCACCGACCACGCGTGCGCGATCCGATGCGCCCTCCGGCGATTCGGAAACAGTAACCTTCCGCCACCCCCCGATCCAGCATCGGTCCGTTTCGACCGATCAGGTATTCTGGGACGACCATGATCGCCGCTCCAAGGACAGCGACCCTACGCACCATGCTCCCCAGGTTGGCGATCGCCATCGCCGCGTTCGGGATGGTTTCCTGCAGCCAGGCACCCGACCCGTATACGCCCCGTCGCCCCTACTTCTCCGAAGATGCCGAGTGGAAGCGACAGCTCGCCTCCGAGCTCGCGGGCGCGTTTCCGGAACGGACGATCCTGCT
Organism: uncultured bacterium; assembly: GCA_946886185.1. The sequence goes on along the minus strand of CAMPIC010000211.1, from coordinate 3,352 downwards.
TCCCAGGGAGGAATCTCCGACAAACACCCTGGCCCGAATCGAATCGATCTATCGGTCCATCGCGCGGAGCGACATCCCGGACGACGAGTGGATCGAGACCATCTTGAAGAGCGAGATCGATTCGATCCGCGCGGAGATCGGTCGCCTCGATCTGGGCGCTGGCTCCGTGATGCGGCTGCGGTTGGGCGATCCCTCCGCTCTCGAACGGAGCGAGTTCCGCAGAGCCGCGGAGCTCCATGTGCGTTGGGCGCTCGCGCGGATGCGCGGCGGCGATGCCGACGAACGCGTCAAGGGTGCCGACGCGCTGCGAGAAGCGATGGACTTCGATCCGGAGAACCCGATCATCGCCGTGATCCAGGCCAGCTATCTCGATCTCGCCGGGTTCCGCTCCAACGCCATTCGATGCCTGGACGATTTCGATGAGAAATGCGGGCCTTCCGATCTCGTCGACCTGATGCGCCTGCGCAAGCGGGAGCGAATCTGGAAGATCACCGGCTTCGAGGACGAGCTGGATGCCGCGCGCTCGCTTGCCGACGCGATGGCGGTTCGCCGGGGTGGCTGGCCCGCCGCGCCACCGTGGTTGCGCCTGGAGCGGGCGCGCTTGCGCTATTTCGCCGATTCCGTGGACGTGGCCGCTTCTGATGCGCGCGAGGTGATCGAGGCGTACCGGCGTGGCGCCGAGCCGGACACGCTTACCGCGTTCCAGTCCCATCTACTCCTGGGAGCGATCCACGTTCGGGAGCTGGAGTTCTCTCGAGCAGACTCGAGCTTTGCAGCGGCGATGCGGGTGGGGCGGTCGCATCCGGGGGCGCTCGAGCTCATATCGCTCCTGGACGTTCCGTGGGATCTCTGGAGCGACGAGGAGAGGATGGAGTTCGACGGCTCCTCCCATCGCGCCGATCACGTCCGGTACTTCTGGCGCGCCAACGATCCGATCTTGGCCACGCCCGACGTCCTCGAGGATCGGGCGGAGTACCGGCGCAGAGTGAGCGATGCCTGGTTCCTGTTCTCTGGAATCGACATCGGGAATCCGGGCCCGTGGACTGACGCGGGACGCGCGGTGCTCCGCTTCGGGATCCCCGCATCCTGGAATCGGCTCGGTTCCCGGAGCCTGGAAGGTTTCTCGCGCGCCTCTCTCGACTACAGCGTCAATCAGACCTGGGAGTTTTCGTACCGTCTGCGCACCGGCGATCAGCTTTCCGATCGAAAGATCGTCTTCCAGGATCCGCTCGGGCTCGGTCGCTTCGCGGCCACGGACAGTCTGCGCGGAGCGAGCTGGCCTCCCTACTGGTTCAACTTCGACTTCGGCGGACGCGCATATCGCGCGGACCGGTCGTTGGCGAGGTTTCGCGATTGGGACGGGAGAACCCGCCTGATCGTGTCATTCGATACGCTCCTTCCGAACTATTCCATACGGTTCCCCCTCGCTGGCTTCCGATTCGAAGGCTCCGCGGCCGTCGAGGCGGCGGTGTTGCGCAAGGAGACCGACAATCTGTGGAAGCCGACCTGGGTGACGACGGTCGACCTCGACAGCGAGACCGCCTTCCATCTGGAGCGCGATTTCATGCGGCGCTCCGGAACGGCAGCGCTCACCGGCGTGGATCGCGGCGTGTATCGAATCGCCTCTTTGCTTCGTCTGCGAGACCTGGAGGGTCGAACCGTCGCCATTGCGGCCGACAATGGTGAGCCGATCGCGGTGCCCGGCTTCGGATGGCGCGACTTGGACGCGTCCGACCTCCTGCTCACCGCCTCGGTCGAGGGCCTGGCGCAGGAGGATGTCGAGCGCAAGATCCGCGAGGGCCTCGTCGTCTACGGACCGGATCCGAGTCGTTTCGAAGTGGTTCCCCGCGCGAGCAATCGCTTCTTTCCCGGAGAGGATCTGGCCTTCTACCTGGAAGTCTACAACCTCGATCACCGCGACGGGATCGCGACCATCGACATGAAGACGACTCTGGAGAAGCTCCATCCGGACGGGACCGTGGAGTACGCCGTGACCTCGGCAGGGAGCACCTCCAGCCTCACGAAGTACGGGATCGATCAGTGGAACATCGGCCGCACTCTGGGTCTAGGTGGCTTGGCTCTGGGGGAGTACAATCTCGTGATCGAGATCTGGGATCGACAGGCACGGAAGCGGCTCGAACGGACTTCTCTCTTCAATGTGGTGACTCCGGAAGAGATGATCGAGCTGTACAACTGGAAACAGCTGGATCCCCCGTCGACTCGTCTCGACAAGGAACCTCACGGGGCCGAGGGTTGAGAAGCCAACTTCGATCGCGGCGGAGCTCCCCGCCACGGAGGCCCAGATGAAAGTCGAGTCGGTCAAACTCATGATCATGGCCCAGGACATGAACCGCGCCATCCACTTCTGGTCGAAGGCATTCGGGTTCCGGGTTCAATTCCAGGACGAGCATTGGTCGGAGCTCGACATGCACCACGGCATCCTGGCGCTTCACGGAGGTCATTCCGGCGCCGTGAATTCCACCGGCCTGAGCATCCAGGTCGACTCGTTGGCGGAAGCGGTCCTGGCGGTGCGTGACGCCGGCGGAACGATCGTGCGCGATCCGGAGAGCCGGCCGGGAGAGCCGATCCAGCTCGCCGAAGCCGAGGACACCGAGTGCAATCGCTTTTCCCTCGTGCAATACATCGGCTGAAACGCGAACGCCGTCATCACGACTCGGGAATCCGGCGAACCGAAGGAGATCGGACGAGGCGCCTGGTAACCGAATCGATGGTCAGGGCTGCAGCTCGAGCCCAGTAACTCAGATGTTCACATCCAGGAGCTTCGCATGACCGAGATCGCAACACATCAGACGCTGCAATCGTTCAACCCCGCGACGGGGGATCTCGTCGGGAGCGTTCCGATCACTCCCGTCGACCAGATCCCGAATTTGATTCAACGCTCGCGCAAGGCGCAGCGCGAATGGCGGCAACTCTCATTCGAGGCGCGCGCCGCCGCACTGTCCGAAGGGGGCCGAGTCCTGGTGGAGCGCGCGGAGGAGCTCGGCGCGCTTCTCACGCGCGAGATGGGCAAGCCGCTCCGGGAAGCGATCGGAGAGGTCCGCAGCTGCGGGCTTGGAATGGAGGAGTGGACCGCCGAGATCGCGGGTGCGCTGCGACCCGACGAGCTCGAGGATGAGCGCACTCGTTCGACGGTGTATCACGATCCCCACGGGGTCTGTGCGGCCATCACTCCGTGGAATTTTCCGATCTCGATGCCGCATTCGCTGGTGATTCCCGCGCTGATGTCGGGAAACAGCGTCCTCCTCAAACCATCGGAAGAAACGCCGCTCATCGCCCAGCAGTATGTCGAAACGCTGGCGAGACAGCACGATGTGAAAACCTATCTCGTCCC
>CAMPIC010000210.1 GCA_946886185.1 uncultured bacterium | reverse complement strand
ACGCGCGTCGGGCCTTCGACGAACACGAGCGTCCGCTCCGGCAGCAAATCGAAGCGCAAATCGAAGCGCAAGTCGACGTGCAGGCGATCCGCCAACGGCTCCCAAATCATCCTCTCGACGAGGAGGAGCTCCGCCGGTCGATCGAAGCAGCCATCGAAGCGGCCGACGTGCATCCCTGGATCGACGCGGAAGTGTACGAAGAAGTCCGTCGTTCGCTCGAAGCTGCGCGCATCGACATGTACGACCTCCGGCACCGGCTGGACGACTTCCAGGAGTGGGAAGTCGAGGAGACGACCGAAGCCGAATTGCGGGAAGAAATCGAAGATTCGTTCGAGGAGGCACGCTGGGCAATCGAGGAGGAGATCGATGCGTTGCGCGAGGAGCTCGAAGAGCTGCGGGAGCTGGAGGATCTCGACGCACGCGAGTCAGAGGAACTGAACGAAGAAATCGAAGATCTCGAACAGGACCGCGAGGACATGCTCGATGACCTCGATCGAGAGAAAGCGCGCGCCTTGCGGCGTCTGGAACGGCAACTCGAGCGGGGCCGCCGCGGACCCGAGCGCGCACTCAGACACGCCGCCCCTGATCCCGTGACCGAGCCGGACGCGATCGCCACGCCGCATCCGCCCGCGGTCGTGATCGTACGCCCTCGCGTTTCCGCTCCGAGCGCGCCAAAGACGCCATAGGCGAGCCGCGTGAGGTTCAGATGGGCCGGCGGCGCAAGCGCGGAGCCGCCGGCGGGCGGATCAGGACCGTGGCGGGCTCCGGGATTCCATCGCGAAGCGCGACGCGCTTGGTATGGATCGCCGGGATGCGAGGGCCGGGCGTCACGATGCCGGCGAGATTGAGCGGATCGACCGCGGAAACGGTCACCTCGCTCGATTCGGGCGCACGCCGCCGTACGTGACGCAGCATCGCCACCGCTTCCGGAAGCGCGTACTGCTCTCCATACACGCCCGTGACGAAACGTCCTCCGCGAATCTCTCCCCGAGCTTCCAGACGGCGCAACGAGCGCAGGAGCTCGCGCCAGAGAAGCGTGAAGCTCTCACGCTGCACGACATCGCGGAACACTACGCCGTAGCGACGTAAGAGCTGGCGCGCCCACGATTCACAGAGCTCGTCCCACCCGTCGGTCGCGACATCATGCGGAATGTTCGGGATGAGCGCCCACCGACCCGCGGGTGTGGCCCAGGCTCGCGAACGCCGGCGACGACGTTGCCAATGCGCGAGACGGCGCTCGTTCGGTTTCTGCATCAGGATTCGCAAGGAGCCGAAGCCGTCCGCGTGCACGATTCCACGCGCCACCAGCTCCCACAGTCCTCGCTCCACTTCCTCGGGCAGACGACGGCTCTCGCGCACCACATCCTCGTGGAAGAGCGCACCCATCCGCCGGAGCGGCGCGAGCACTTCCGCGGCCGCACCATGGGGAGGATCCTCCGGGACCTGCCCGCCGCGCACACCCGCGAGCAGCCAGCTCAGGTCCTTGCGAAGCACGAGCGCGATCGAAGTGGCCGAGCTGGCAGGGGCCGCGCTCCTCGGCTCTCCCTCTACACGCGGAGGACGCGTGGAAAGACGCAGCCAGGTCACCGCGCCGGAAAGACAGAGCTCGTCCAGCCAATCGGGATCGTAGTCGCGCACCCGCGCCGGCAGGAGATGGCGCTCCCACGCTACGGCGGGCGCTTCGAATCCCTGAAGCTGACCGATGACCTCGAGCAGTCCGCGCTTCCCCTCGATCTGCGTCGCTTTGGAAGCATGCTGCCATTCGACAAGAAAGCGCAGATAGTCCTGGACGGTCTGTGGCTCGATCTCTTTGCGAAGCCGTTCGAGCGTGTAGCGGTGGATCCGCGCGAGGAGCCGCCGGTTGCAGAACTCCTCCTCTCGCGCCTCTGGGCGCTCGCGATTCGCGGACGCTCCCGCACGGGACACCTCACCATTGGTCTGCAGCGCACTCTCTTCGCCTGTCGCTCCGGCGTGCGCGTTCGTTGGACGGAAGCGCCCCCGCAGGATCATCCCCTGCGATTCGAGGTCCGCGAGCGCGATCTTCACGGCTCCCTCCCCGAGGAGCAGCCGATCCGCAAGCTCGCGCGCAGTCACCGGTCCCAGGATCTCCATATAACCGCGCACCAGCTCGCTCAGCGCCTTCTCGCGATCGACGGCGATCTCCGGCAGCGACAGGTCCGGTCGATGCAACCAGCGAGCTCCCTCATAGAGCTCATCGATTGCCTTCATCTGCTCCGACGCGATCCAGAGCGCCGAACCTCGCACCTCGATCGATGCAACCCGATTCTGCAAACGAAGGACATCGATCCACTCCGACCACGCGGGAAAATCCGACGCGCGCACCGCCGTCAAGCCGAGCAGCCATTCGTGCACTTCTTCCGCATCACGCGGATCGGGCCGGACTTCCTCGAGAACGCGCTCGATCGCCGCGGGATCGAGCGCTCCCAGATCGCGCGCATCCGCAGGAAGCGTGCGCCGGAGCGTGATGGCGCGGGCGCGGCGCTCTTCGAGCGGCGCATCGTCCAGATAGGTGTACGGCTTGGAATTGAGGATCTCGTGCGTGAACGGAGATGGCTCCGTCGTGTCGCGCGCATGGAGGCGGATCGTGCCGCTCTCGATCTCGGTCAAGACGCGCTTCAGCCCCGCGGTGTCCATCGCTTCATAGAGACAGTCGTGCAGCGTCTGCTCGACCAGGGGATGGTCGGGCGGCGGACCGATCGGCCCGGTCGCGTTCTCCTGACACGCCACCTGCTGCGGAAAGACCGCCGCGAGCAGATCGTCCGCCCGCATCCGCTGAATCGGCGGAGGGACCTTCTTGCCGAACCTCTGTCGCGGCACCGCCAGCGCGCGCGTCGCGTTCCAGCGCCAGCGCGTGTTCCAGAAAGGGGACGTGAGGACGGCGCGCTCCATCGTCTCCACGACCGTGCGCGACGAGAGGAACTGGAACATATCCTCGATCGGGAACGAGTTCTGCGGACCGAGCGAAAGCAGGATCGCATCGTCGTTGGCCGCCGCCTGGAGCTCGAAGTCGAACGTCTTGCAGAAGCGCTTGCGCAGCGCGAGTCCCCAGGCGCGGTTGATCGAGCCGCCGAAGGGCGCGTGTACTACCAGCTGCATTCCGCCGCTCTCATCGACGAATAGATCGAAGACGACGTCGTAGCCCGTCGGAAGCACGCCCAGCGAACGGAGCTCCGCATCCAGATAGGCGAGAATCTGCGCGGCCGCCTCTTCATTGCCTCCGGTTTCCGCAGTGAGCCAGGCGAGCGTCTCGGCCCGCTGGCGGAGAGGATCGGGAATCTCCGCGGTCAGTCGCTCCGAAACCTGCGCGCGCAACGCGGAGACTTCCTCGGAAAGCTCGAAGGTGCGCCCGGGAGCTTCTCCCAGCCAGAACGGAAGCGTGGGAGGCGCGCCAGCCGCGTCTTCCACGCGCACCACCGAGCGCTCGACTCGCCGGATCCGCCACGAAGTCGTTCCCAGTAGGAAGATGTCGCCCGCCGTGCTCTCGATCGCGAAGTCCTCGTTGAGCGTCCCCACGACGGTACCCTCGGGCTCCGCGATCACCTGATAGTCGGCATTCTCCGGAATCGCTCCCCCGCTTTCGATGGCGGCGTGGCGCGCATTGCGCCGCCCGTGCAGCTTGTGATGGATTCCGTCGCGATGCAGATAGTGCGCGATGCGCCCCGTTCCCGACGGAATCCCCTCGCTCAGCATCTCGACGATCGCATCGAAGTCCTTGCGGTCCAGCTCTGCATAAGGAGCGGCGTTGCGCACGAGCGCGAAGAGATCGTCCTCGTGCCAATCCTGGCAGGCGCACTCCGCCACGATCTGCTGCGCGAGCACATCCAGGGGAGCGACCGGAGGACGGAGAGTGTCGAGCCGGCCGGCGCGGATTGCGCGGAGGAGCGCCACGCATTCCACCAGTTCGTCGCGGGTAGTGGGAAAGAGCCTGCCCTTGGGAACGAGACCGAGCGCATGGCCGGAACGTCCCACTCGCTGCAAGAACGTGGAGACGCTGCGCGGCGATTCGACCTGGCAGACCAGATCCACGGTACCGATATCGATTCCCAATTCGAGCGAGGCGGTCGCGACCAGTGCTTTCATCTCCCCCGCCTTGAGCCGCTGCTCCAGGCGCAGTCGCCTTTCCTTCGCGAGCGACCCGTGATGGGAGCCGACGTGATTCTCCCCGAGCCGCTCCCGCAGCTGGTGCGCGAGCCTCTCCGCGAGGCGGCGCGTATTGACGAAGATGAGCGTGGTGCGGTGCGCCTCGATCAGCTCGACCAGCCGGTCGTACACGTCCGACCACTGATCGTGCGAGCAGACCGCTTCGAGCTCGGTGCGCGGAAGCTCGAGCGCGAGATCGAGGTCTCGCTGGTGACCGATGTCGACGATGGTGCAGTCGGCCGGCCGATCGCTCTCCAGCGGCAGCCCGGTTCCGCAGAGGAATCGCGCGGATCGCGAGAGCGGCCTCTGCGTGGCGGAGAGCCCGACCCGCACCGGACGCCGCTCGCAGAGATGATCCAGCCGGGCGAGAGTCAGCGCCAGGTGGCTCCCTCGCTTGTCGCGCAACAACGCGTGGATTTCGTCGACGATCAAGGTGCGCGCACTGCGCAGGATCTCGCGGCTCCGCGCGGCCGTGACCATGAGATAGAGCGACTCGGGCGTGGTGATCAGGATGTGCGGCGGCGACTGCACGATTTCCCGGCGGACCGCGCTCGGCGTGTCGCCGGTGCGTAAAGCGGTGCGGATCGGTGCGAGGGTGTAGCCCAGCTCACGCGCGATCTCGCGGATTTCCTCGAGCGGCCCTTCGAGATTGCGCTGGATGTCGCTGCTCAACGCCTTGAGCGGCGAGACGTATACCACGCGCACGCCCGGCTCCAGCGTGCCCGCCTCCGCTTCGCGGATGAGCGCGTCGATCGCGCACAGAAACGCGGCCAGGGTCTTTCCCGACCCGGTCGGCGCCGCCAGCAAGGTGTCCCGTCCGCTCGCGATGGCGGGCCAGGCACCCGCTTGCGCCTCGGTCGGCGTGCCGAAGCGTCGAACGAACCACGTGCGCAGAATCGGATGGAACAGCTCCAGCGCCCGCGCATCGGAGGCGGCGTCGGGACGGTGGTGAGGACTCACGGTGATCGGCATCGGCGCCTCGTTCGAGAGAGGGTTGACCAAACAAACGTCCGGCATCAGAATACCGCAACCCTCGTCCTCCGAGGAAGCCGAGAGCAGGCGGGGATCGGAAAGCTCGCCGAACGCGGGGAACGGGGCACCGATCTCAGGGGGCACCGCGCGGATCCGCCGACACTCCGGCGCTGCCTACAACCCCGGTGCGGCACTACAATTCCACCCATCGCCGGGAATAGAGGAGTCGAATGCCTCGCGTGGAGTTCACGCCGCATCTTCAACGGCACGTAACCGTGTCCTCGGTGGACGTGGCCGGCTCGACCGTGCGCGAAGTGCTCGATGGGGTCTTCGCGCAGAATCAGACGCTGCGCGGGTACATCGTCGATGAGCACGGAGCTCTGCGCAAACATGTCGTGGTGTTCGTGGACGGAGAGGCGATCGAGGACCGGCGCGGCTTGAGCGATTCCGTGTCTCCGCACGCCCGAATCTTCGTGATGCAGGCGCTTTCGGGCGGCTGAGAAAGGATCATTGGTCGTGAGCGATCTCTATGTGAGCACGCGCAAGGGACTCTTCCACGTCGAGCGCACCGCCGGGCGCTGGAAGCCGACTCGGGTGGACTTTCTCGGAAGTCCGGTCTCTCTGATGCTCGACAATCCCCATGACGGCTGCCTCTATGCGGCGCTCGAGCTCGGCCACTTCGGAGCGAAGCTGCACCGCTCCGAGGATCAGGGCAAGAGCTGGACAGAGGTGGGCGTTCCCGCGTATC
>CAMPIC010000209.1 GCA_946886185.1 uncultured bacterium | reverse complement strand
CTGGTCGAGCTCGCGGATGAGCTGCTCCTTGGTCATGCCCGGCCGCCATTCGGAGTGGTCTTTCAATACGATGGTGGTCTCGATCATCGACATCGGAGCCGGATCGGTGGCGGTTTCCGCGCGACCGACCTTGCCGAGCACGGTGCGCACTTCCGGAAAGCTCGCGATGATCTGATCGGTCTGCTGGAGAAGCTCCTTCGCCTTGGTCGCCGAGATTCCGGGGAAGGTCGTGGGCATGTAGAGGAGATCTCCCTCCCACAGCGCCGGCATGAACTCCGAGCCGATCCGCCGGAGCGGCAGCAGAGTCAGCACCATGATGACGAGGGCAGCGCCGATCACCCACCACCGCATCCGCAGCACCAGATAGAGAACCGGACTGTAGGCCGCGCGCAAGAAACGCGAGACGGGATGGCGCTCCTCACTCCGGATGTTGCCTCGCACGAACCAGTACATCAGCACCGGAACCACCGTGATCGCGAGGATGGAAGATGCAGCCAGTGCGTAGGTTTTGGTGAATGCGAGCGGCCGGAAGAGGCGCCCTTCCTGCTCCTGCAGAGTGAAGATGGGAATGAACGAGACGGTGATCACGAGGAGCGTGAAGAAGAGAGTCGGTCCCACCTCCTGCGCCGACTTCAGGATGATCTCGAAGTGCGAGCGTTTGCCGCGCCATTCCTCATAGTGCTTGTGCGCGTTCTCCACCATCACGATCGCGGCATCTTCGAGCACGCCGATCGAGATCGCGATCCCGCCCAGCGACATGATATTCGCGCCCAATCCCTGGCCGCGCATGATGATGAGGGAGATCAAGATGGAGAGAGGAATGGAGATGATCGCGACGAACGCGGACGGCAGGTGGAAGAGGAAGATGATGCACATGAGCGCGACGATGATCGACTCTTCGGTAAGCGTGCGGGTGAGCGTCTCGACCGACTCGTGGATCAGCTCGGTGCGGTCATAGGCCACCGAGATCTGCACGTCTTCGGGGAGACCTTCCTGGAGCTCCGCGAGCCGTTCCTTGACGGCTTCGATCGTGGACAAGGTGTTCGCCCCTTGTCGGACGACGATGATTCCTCCGACGGTCTCGCCTTCCCCGTTCCATTCGGCGATCCCCCGCCGCATCTCCGGCCCGATCGTGACACGAGCGACGTCGCGAAGGAGCAGCGGCGTGCCTCCCGGACCGGCAGAGAGCACGACGCGCTCGAGGTCCTGCACGTCCTTGATGTAGCCGAGACCGCGCACCATCAGCTCGCGCTCTCCGGCTTCGATGACGCTGCCCCCCACGTCCGTGTTGGAGCGCTCGACCGCCATTTTGATCCCGGCGAGCGACACTCCATACGCCCGCAGCTTCACCGGATCGACCTCGATCTGATACTGGCGGACGAAGCCGCCGACCGAGGCGACCTCCGCGACTCCTTCGACGCTGGTGAGCGCGTACTTCAGATACCAATCCTGGATGGAGCGCAGATCCGCCAGTGAGCGCTCGTCGGAATTGAGCACGTACATGAACGCCCAACCGACTCCGGTGGCGTCCGGTCCTAGCTGCGGCGATACGCCCGCGGGAAGCTGCGCGGTGAGGCCGGAAAGGTATTCGAGCACGCGCGAGCGAGCCCAATAGGGATCGGTCCCGTCATCGAACAGGACGTAGACGAAGGAAGCGCCGAAGTTCGAGTAGCCGCGCACCACGTTCGCATGAGGGACCGAAAGCATTTTGGTCGTGATCGGATAGGTGATCTGATCCTCCACGACTTGCGGCGACTGGCCCGGATACTCGGTGTAGATGATGACCTGGACATCGGACAGATCCGGGATCGCGTCGAGGCGCGTGTCCCGGATGGCCCAGATTCCGCCCATCACCGCGGCGAGAAGTCCGATCCAGATGACGAGCTGATTGCGCAGGGACCATTCGATGATCCGGCTGAGCATGAACGCCTCCGTGATCGGCTAGTGAGCGTGCTCGGCCATGAGTCGTTGAATGGCGGCTTGGAGATTTGACTCCGAATCGATGAGGAACTGCGCGGAGGTTACGATCTCTTCTCCCTCGCGCACTCCGTCGAGGATCTGGACATGCCCGTGCGAGGCCGGACCGAGGGTGACGGTGCGCGGCTCGAAGCGTCCTTCGCCCGCCGAGACCACCACCACGTCGCGCTCCCCGGTCCGGATGACCGCCTGTTCGGACACCAGGACGGCCCCCGACACGAGAACAGGATCGAACGTGACGGTCGCATACATCCCCGCGCGCAGCCGGCCGTCGGAGTTCGGCACATCCAGGCCCATGCGGACGCTGCGCGTTTCGGGCGATACGCTCGGCTCCAGGAAGCGGACCGTGCCGTGGAAGTCGTATCCCGGGAAGTAGGGAAGAGAAACGACGACGTCGCTGCCCGGCTCGATCCAGGGAAGCTGATTCTCGAACACCTCGACCGAGAGCCAGAGCCGCGAGACATCGGCAATCTGGAGGAGCTCGCTTCCCGGCTCGACCGCCATGCCTTCCAGACCTTCGGCCCTGCGCGTGATCACGCCACCTCGCGGGGCGCGGATTGCGAAGGTGCGGATGGCAGCCGCATCGCTAGCGGCGCCGAGATCCTCCGCGGAGATATCCCAGAAGGCGAGGCGGGCTCGCGCAGCGTCGACCAGCGCGTTCGCGCTCCGGCGCACATCCTCGGGCGCATCTTTCAACCTTTCCGCATACTGCTGCGCGGAGATCAACTCGCGCGCCGTCTGCACCAGCTCCGGGGCGTAGATCTCGAACAGCGGATCGCCTCGACGGACTGACTGCCCGATGTAGTCGGCGTAGGTTTTCTCGATGTATCCGGGAAATTTGGTCGTGACCGAAACGACCCGGTCGGGATCGTATTCGAGATAGCCGACGGTGCGGATCTCCGCGCGGAGGTCGCCGCGCATCGCGACCTCGGTGCGCACGTTCATCTTCTGCACGACGGAGGAAGTGACGGAGACGGCGGGCCGCTCTCCTTCCTCGGCGCTTTCCGGAGCGCTCCCCTTCCGGACCGGGGTGAGATCCATCTTGCAGATCGGACAGGACCCAGGCTCGTCCTGCAGCACCTGCGGATGCATGCCGCACGTCCAGAGCTGCGCGCCTTCGTCTGTCGCACCAGAAGCGGCGTCTTCCTGCGCACCGGCACCGGTGCTTCTCGAAGCGCCGTCGTCCTGCGCACCGGCGCCGGAGCCGCTCGAAGCGCCATCTTCCTGCGCACCGGCGCCGGAGCCGCTCGAAGCGCCATCTTCCTGCACACCAGCACCGGTGCTCCTCGAAGCGCCGTCGTTCGGCGCAGCGCCGCGTGTGTCACCTGCACCTTCACGGGTGGACGAAGACGCAGGCGGATGCGTCTCATGCCCTTCGCGCGCCGCATCTTCAGCGTCAGTCTTCTTCACCCGGACAAGGTCCATCTTGCAGATCGGGCAGGATCCCGGCTCCTTCTGGAGCACTTCGGGATGCATCGGGCACGTCCACAGCTCCGGTGCCTCCGACTCGGCGTAACTGGGAGCCGCGAGACCGAGGAACTGGTGGAAGCGTTGATCCATCCCGTGCAGGTCGAAGGGATCGGCCAGCAGTCCGACCGTGAGGAGCATGGCGAGATACAACGCCAGGCTGCGCAGGGTGCGCGCGCTACGCAGGCGGGCACCGCGCGGGGCGGGCGTGGCCCTGCTGCTCCGGCGATCTTCTTGGCGCGTGAAATGTTCGGTCATGGTCTCACCTCGTTCTGTTCCGCGAGGAACCGGCAGATCGGCTGCTCACCGGCCTTGCTGATGACGTGTCGCCTCTCTGCAGGATCCACATGTCGCCCCTCTGCGTCGTCTCTCTGCGGGATCCACGTGTCGCCTCTCTGCGTCGTCTCTCTGCGGGATCAACGGGCCGCCTCCAGCGCGATTGGGCGCCCGATCGAAGCGGCCAGCGCCGAGAGCGCGAGGACGTAGTCGGTGTGGGCGCGCTCGGTCGCGATTCGCGCTTCCAGACGCACGCGCAGCGCGTCGAGCAGATCCAGAGCGGTGGCGGTTCCCGCGGCATACGCGGACTCGGCGGAACGGAGTGACTGGTCCGCCTGGATCGACAGGATCGATTCGAACAGTCGCACGCGCTCCTGGAGGAGCGGAATGCTCGCCGCGTATTCAGCCAGCTGTCCTTCGATCTCGGCGCGAGCTTCCCGCAGCTCCTCTCGCGCTCTGGTTTCTTCGAGGACCGCTTCCTCCACGCCGGCAGACAGCGCGCTTCTCCAGATCGGAAGATCGATCGCGGCAGTGATGCCGTAGTCGTCTCGACCGTTGTCTTCGGGGAGGGTGGCATGCGCCCCGGGATCGTCTTCGAGCTTGCCCATGACGTTGTACGTGAATCCCAGGGTCAGGTCGGGGATGTATTGCTTGCGGGCGAGGCGTTGCTGCGAACGGCTGCGCTCGATTTGTGACTCGGCCGCCGCCAACTCGGGGCGACGGGATTCGGCTTCGGCCAAGAGCGCCGGGTAATCGATCTCATGGCTTTCGAGTCGCGGAACCTCTCCTAACGCGACCGGCGTGGAGGCCGGTTCGTCGCGGAGCGCGTTGAGCCTCGCCCGGATCCGCGCTTGCTGCGCTCGGATCTCCAGAAGACGGGCGCGCACCGTCGAGGTCTCCGCCTGGATCTTGATCGCTCCCTGCTCGAGTCCGACTCCGGTCGCGTACTGCGCGAGCGCGAGCTCTTCGTAGTGCTGCAAGGCCGCGACATCCTGCTCGACGATCTCGGCCTCCGCTTCCAGGAAACAGCCCTCGTAATAGAGCTCGCGCGTCTCAGCGGCGAGCTGCAGTCGCTCTGCCTCGAGGCGCGCCGCCATCGCATCGGCCTCCGCCTCCACCATCTCGCCGCGCAAACCGCGCTTACCGAACCAGGGGAATCGCTGGGAGATCGCAAACATCCCCTTCATCGGGCCGTTCGGAGTGTGAGGTTTGCGGAGGTAGAGCGTGCCTTCGAGCATCGGATCGGGGAACGCGCTCATTTGCGGGGCTTGCTTGCGGGTCGCTTCGACGCCCGCTTCCATCGCGGCGAGGCCGGGATTCCGGGTCAGGATATCGTTCAGGAGAGCCTCGAGGTGCGGATCGGGCGGCACTGCATCGAACCAGATGGCGCCGGCCGTCCGGGACGCGGAGCCCTCCAGCAATGCAAGAATCCCGAGGCATACACAGAGCGCGACAGGACGGAAGCGCGTCCCGGAAATGGCCGCTCCCGGTCTCCCCTTCATCGGACACCCCGGGGCCGGCGTCGCTTCTCCCGTCTCGGCCTTTCCCTCGCGATGTCCTTCCCGTGGTTCGAACCGAGCTCCATTCGCACCCCACCTCCGCTCTCCGGTACGCACCGCCCGTGCCAGGCGCAGGCCCGGGCCGCGAATGGCATGGTAAATTATTATCGTGCAGTTAGTTATGAGCCTATAACAACTCCGAGTACCCGCGCGACACTTCCTGGATCGCCACAGAGCGGGGCCCAGACTGGAGAAATGTCTACGGGCCGACGATCGTACTGAAGAGTATTCTTCACATATCCGGACCGAATGCGCTGCCAGGAAGGTTGGAGGGAGCGAGTGCGTCTCAGCCGAGCCCATTGGGGGACCTTAGGGATCTACGCTGCGATTGCGGCCGTGACGGCGCTGCACTACTCGACGGGCGAGCATGCCCACCATCTCCATGACATCTACCGCCGCCTCTACTACATCCCGATCATCCTGGCCGGATTCTCGAGCGGACTGCGCGGGGGGCTCATTGCCGCGACCGTCGTCTGCATCGTGTACGCGCCGCACGCCACGGGTCACATCTCTCACGATCCCGCTACCACAACGCAAAAGGGACTGGAGATGCTGCTCTATCTCGCGATCGGAGCGCTCACCGGATCTCTCGTCTCCCGATTGAAAGGGGCGCAGCGCCAGG
>CAMPIC010000208.1 GCA_946886185.1 uncultured bacterium | reverse complement strand
GCCGCCGTATATGCGGCGGTATTGTCCGCCAGAATCGCGACCCGCTCCCCCGGCGAGCCGCTGGAGGCGAGCACGCGCGCGAACCCCCCTGCCTTCGCGGCAACCTCTCCGTAGGAGGCCATCCCATCCGGCAGTACCAGTAGAGGATCCTCAGGGTGGAGCGCAGCGCTCCGAACCAGGAGTCCGTGAATCCAGTCCGGCTCGCTCATCTCAGTAGCGGAACGCGCTGCCGCCGATGAACTCTCGCAGCAGAGAGTTTTGCGGCACTTCCTCGGGGAAGAGCGGCACCAGGAGATGCAGGAACCGGATCAGGCGATACGCTTCGCTCATGGCCGGCGACTCCAGCGGCACTTCGAGCAGGAAGCGCTCCGCGTAGGTACGCAGCACCGCAGTTTCGTAGACGAGCGCGGAATTGAACATGGTGTCGGCGAACTCCTGGAAGGGGAAGATGTACCGGTTCTCCCCCGCTCGCACACTCGGCCAACCCGCCAAGGTCGCCTCCGCGGAGTAGTTGCGATAGAGGCGATCGCGCACGATGCGGCGGAGCAGCCGGATGTCGGAGGTGAAGATCCGGCTGTGATCGTCGATCGAGAGCTGCGTCAACGCGGACACGTAGATTCCGAATTTACGTCTCTTTTGAATTCCTTCGGTCAGCCTCGGATTGAGGCAGTGGATCCCCTCCGTGATGAGGATGTCGTTCTCTCCGAGCTGCATCGGCACCGTATCCGGGGTCCGCTCCCCTCGGACGAAGGAATAGCGCGGCGTTTCCACGTGCTCCCCTCGGATCAACCGGTGCACGTGATCGTTCAGGAGTTTCACATCGAGCGCGTCCAGAGACTCGAAGTTATACGAACCATCGGAATGCTTCGGGGTGTCGGCGCGATTGACGTAGTAGTTGTCCATGCTGATGGCGATGGGACGCAAACCCAGGACGCGCAGCTGAACGACCAGCCGTTTCGTGAAGGTGGTCTTTCCAGAGGAAGAGGGACCGGCCACGAGCACGAGCCGGCAGCCTTTGCGCGCCGCGATCTCGTCGGCGATGTTGGCGACCTTCTTCTCATGGAATCCTTCGGCGACGTGAACGATCTCCGAGATGTGTCCCTTGATGACCGCTTCGTTGAGCTGGCCCAGGTTCGACACGCCGAGTTCCTCGTTCCAGGAACGCGTCTCGCGGTACGCGCTGTAGAGGCGCGTCGGGAGCTTCGGCTTGGGGCGCATCCGGAAATCGCGCCCCGGAAAGCGGAGCACCATCTCGTTCGCGAACGGCACCAGGTCGAACTGCTCGATCACTCCGGTGCTGAGCGCGAGAGGTCCCGTCACCAGATCACGAAACTTCCCGATGCTCGCCCACTGCACTTCTGCCCGCCGCGTGGTCTCGAGCAGCTTCACCTTGTCCCAGGCCTGCGTCTGCCGGAAATACTCGAGCGCCTCCTCCACCGTGACGCGCCGCACGACCAGAGGACGATCCTCGCCGATGATGCGCAGCATCCGCTTCTTGATCTGCCGAATCAGCCCGGGGTCGATCGAATCGGTCCGCACGCCGTTGCGGCGCAAGGAGAAGGAGTACCCGCCAGCCAGCGACTGCCCGACGACCGGGTTCAGATTCGGATCGATCTCTCGCACCGCTTCGCACAAAACCAGAACTACCGTTCGGATATAGATTGCACTTCCGTCCTTGGTCCCGAACTCCACGGTTCGGACCGTGCAGTTGGAGACGAGCGGATGGTCCAACGGACGGAGGCGCCCGTTCACGACTGCGCCCAGCGTCGGAAGTCCGCTTCTGACAGGCTTTTGCCCGATCAAGTCGATCACGCGGGATCCCGGTGGGGTGGACAGCTCCACTCCATTCAGGAGCACCGCAATGGTTCCGGGATGCTCGGCGGTGGGCTTGGGCGAACGGGTCCGGCCATTCTGCGAGGAGCCAGGAATGTGAAATTTCGCGCCCGGGGGCGTCGGCTCGATCTGGTTGGGAAGCCGTACCGGAACGCCAGGTTTGGTAGCAAGCGGCCGGCCGCGCGGACGAATGGAGGTGGACTTCCTGGACTTTGTCGCCATCGGATCCTTCCTGGAGAACCGGGACGCGCAGCGCCCCGGCATCCACGGGGCGGGCGCTCGGATGCTGTCCCTGCCGGCAACCATCATGTCGCCGTTCTGGTTTGGGCTGAGATCGCCACGGCTCCTTCCGACACAAGTCGGCGGCGCACCCTGGCAACTATAGTCTGCGTCGCGAGAATGAGAAGCCGCTTCCGGCGCCCATCATGAAACGTTTCCCTCTGGAGGGTAGACTCGCAAGAACTCGACCAATCCTCGATCTCGGCGGCAGGGTTACCAGCGGAGGTGATGATACATTGAAGGGTGGGCCTCGGGATCCCTACATCGATTTCGCCCCGTTCTATGACCGTTGGCAGTCGCTGTACGCCAAGCCGTTCTCCCTCGGCATGGTCATTCGGATGAAACAGGCGCTCGCCGAATGGCAGGTTCCGGAGCGCTCGCTGCTGGATCTGGCGTGTGGAACCGGAACTCTTGCCCATTGGTGGGCGAGCCAGCATTCGAGCTGGGAGGTGTGGGGCGTGGACCGTTCGGCAGCCATGATCGAGCGCGCTCGCTCCTCGAAGCCGCCAAGATCACGCAGGACTCCCACGTTCGTGGTGCAGGATCTCGCCGAGCTCAAACTCGAGCGACGGTTCGGTCTCGCGAGCTGCTTCTTCGATAGTCTGAACCACGTGACCCGATCGCAGGATCTTTCGCGCATCCTCAAGGGAGTGCATCGAGCCCTCCTGCCGGGCGGCCTCTTCATCTTCGATCTGCTCGATGAAGACTCCTTCGAGGAGATCTTCTCCACTCCATCGGTCGTGCACGACAAGGATCTCTTCGTCGGGGTCGAGACCGGCTGCGAGGAGCGGCGGGGCGCCCTCCACGGACTCGCGAGGTTCCACTTCTTCGCGCGCGAGGGGGATCGTTGGCGCCGCCACGACCTGGACATCCATGAGCGTTGCTGGACGCGCGCGGAGTTCGATCCGATGGCGCGCGCGGCCGGGCTGGAGATCATTCACGTCCAGTTGATCGAGCCGGAGGAACAACCCGAGGTGTTCGTTCCCCGCCGACTCTACGTCTGCCGCCGGCCTCACACTCCTGCTTAGCTATAGCTAGGGATCGAGGCGAGAGGCTGCGCCGCGGTCGAGGATCCAGGTGACGGAGACGTCGGGCGGAACCACCTCCGGGACCATCGTGACCATCCCTCCGCGCAACGCTCCGTGAACGGCGTCCGCCTTGTCCTGGCCGCGGACCCAGAACACGACTTCGCGGCTCGATTTGAGCGTATTCGTAGTCAAGGTGACTCGCCGGACGTGAGCAGGCGAGACCGGTGCGGGACCGACCCCCACCAGGCCGTCCGCCACGAAATCCAGCTTTCCGCCCGGGATCAGAGAGGCGACATGACCGTCGGGACCCATTCCCAGGATCAAGAGGTCGAACACACGCCCCGACGAGCCCGACCCTCTGAGGAACGCGCCCACGATCCCGGAGTAACGCCGCGCCGCTTCTTCCGGCTCCAGCTCTCCCTCGATGCGATGGATCTGCTCCTCCGGGATCGAGACGTGATCGAGCCAGGCCTCTATGGTCGAGCGATAGTTGCTGTCCTCATGATCAGGCGGCACCAGTCGTTCGTCGCCGAAGTAGACGTGCGTTTGCGCCCAGATCGGATCGGTGCGAGGAATCTTCTTCAGGATTCTCGCGAAGGCGAGCCGCGGAGTGCTGCCTCCGGGAACGACCACATGGAACGCGCCTCGTGCCGAGACGGAGTCGCGCGCCACGGTCGCAAAATGCTTCGCCGCGTGCTCCGCCCAGTCATTCTCGTCCGCGGCGACGATCACGCGGAGAGAGTCTTCCTGAATCTTCATCGCTCCTCCGTGGTCTCCGCCCGCTGGCCGGGAACCTCGTTCCGCCAGGCGCGTCCGTCTCTCTGCATGATTCGATCGGCCGCCTCCGGCCCCCAGCTTCCCGCCCAGTACGGATGAACCGGACAGTGGGAAGTGGTCCGCCAGAACTCGTGGATCGGAGTGATGAATCTCCACGCGTATTCCACTTCGTCCTCGCGAGCGAAGAGCGTGGAATCTCCGTTGAGCGCATCGATCAGGAGCCGCTCGTATGCCTCGGGTGGCACTCGATCGAACGACGTCGCATATTTGAAGGCCAGCTCCACCGGCTCGATGGCGAAGTGGCTTCCGGGACGCTTCGATCCCACGCGGAGCGAGATGCCTTCCTCGGGTTGGATCTGCATGATGAGGACGTTCGGTTCGGGCTGATTCTCGTTCCCCAGCTTGAAGAGCGCGAGGGGAGGCTTTTTGAAGCAGATCGTGATCTCGGTGGTGCGCGCGCGCAGCCGTTTTCCGGCGCGGAGATAGAACGGGACTCCCGCCCATCTCCAGTTGTCCACGAACGCGCGCAGCGCCACGAACGTCTCGGTGGAGGAATGCGCATCGACGCTCGGCTCGTATCGATACGCGGGAACGCGCCGCCCGTCGACCTCCCCTTCGGCATACTGACCCCGCACGACGGAGGTCTTCACATCCTCTTCCTGCATCGGGCTCAGGGACATGAGCACCTTTACCTTTTCGTTGCGCACGTGCTCGGCGGTAAAACGCGCGGGGACTTCCATCCCCACCAGACAGAGCAGCTGAAGCATGTGATTCTGCACGATGTCCCGCATGATCCCGGCTCTGTCGAAATAGGCGCCGCGGTTCTCCACCCCGATCGTCTCCGCCACCGTGATCTGGACGTGATCGACGTACCTCCGATTCCAGAGCGGCTCGAAGATGCCGTTGGCCAGCCGGAAGACGAGGATGTTCTGGACCGTTTCCTTGCCGAGGTAGTGATCGATGCGGAAGACCTGCCGCTCCTCGAACGCTTCGTGCACCTGGCGATTGAGCACCACCGCGGATTCCAGGTCTTCCCCGAACGGCTTCTCGACCACCACGCGCACTCGATCGGCGTGCTCTTTCGTGGAAAGGCCGGAGGCCGAAAGGTGGCGCAGAGTCTCCGGAAATGCTGCCGGAGGTATCGCGAGGTAGTAGAGACGGATGGAAGGATCCGGCCGCTCGCGTTCGAGCTCGCGCAGCCTCGTGTTGAGCTGATCATACGACGCGCTGTCCCGGAGATCGCCTCCCAGATAGTGGAGCCGCGCTGCGAAGCGCGACCAGAACGCGGGGTCGAGCCGTCCCAGACGCCCGTGCTCCTCCACCGCCTCGCGCATCTCGGAACGGAACTCTTCGTCGCTGAGCTTGGAGCGCGCGACGCCCACGATTGCGAAGTCTTCGGGAAGAAAGCCTTCATGAAACAGGGTGTAGAGCGCCGGCATGAGCTTGCGCTGGCACAGGTCCCCGGAGGCTCCGAAGATGACGATGGTCGCGTGCGTGACGTCCTTGTGAATGTGACGAGAGGCTCTCGATCCGGTCGGATCGACGGGGCCCGCGGGCCGCGGCGGAGCGCCGTCCGAGAGCGTGGTTTCGGTAGAAGTCGCGGTCTTCGTCTGATCCATGGTCTGCCTTCCTACGCGAGCAGCTTCGTCGCTGCCGCCACGACCCGGTCCGCGGTGATGCCGAGCTCCTTCATGACCGTCTCTCCCGGCGCCGAGGCGCCGAATCGGTCCACACCGATCGCGATGCCGTTCGGACCCAGGTAGCGTTCCCAGCCCAACGTAGCTCCTGCCTCGACTGAGACGCGCGGCAGCGGAGTGGGTCCGAGCACGGCTGTGCGATAGTTGGGATCCTGGCGCTCGAACAGCTCCCAACTGGGAAGGCTGACGACCCGAACCCGCTTTCCCGAAGCCTCGAGCCGATTCGCCGCCTCGACTGCGATCGACACCTCCGACCCGGTCGCCAGCAACACCAGCTCGGGATTGCCGGCGGCGCATTCCTGCAGGATG
>CAMPIC010000207.1 GCA_946886185.1 uncultured bacterium | reverse complement strand
GGCCTTGTCCGCCGTCTTGCCGTTCGAGCCCATTTGAGCGGGAACCCGCTCCTTGGATCCTCAGCGTGATCGCAAATACAGCGGCCGTATGCGGGATTCGTGCCCGAGTTGACCATCCGTCGCCCGCATTGCGTCGGGCCGGGCACTTGGTCGAGAATTCCGCCTCGGGTTGGATCGAGCCGGGACGAACAGGTGCCCTTGTCGGAAATCGCAAAGAAGGAGCGGGGAATGAGTGGAGTTCGTGTGCTGGTGGGCACCAAGAAAGGTGCTTTCGTCCTGACCGCCGATGGAAAGCGCGAGCAGTGGAAGGTCGACGGACCGCACTTCGGTGGTTGGGAGATCTACCACATGAAGGGATCGCCGGCGAATCCGAACCGGATCTTCGCGTCTCAAACCAGCAGTTGGTTCGGTCAGGTCATCCAGCGGTCCGATGACGCAGGCAAGACCTGGGAGACGATGGACAACACCTTCACCTATGAAGGCAAGACCGGCGATCACCTCTGGTATGACGGCACTCCGCGTCCCTGGGAGTTCAAGCGCGTCTGGCATCTCGAGCCGTCGCTCACCGATCCCGACACGTTGTATGCGGGTGTCGAGGATGCCGCTTTCTTCCGTAGCACCGATGGCGGCAAGTCCTGGCACGAGCTCCCCGCGCTGCGCAATCACGAGTCCGGCGGAAAGTGGCAGCCCGGCGCCGGCGGCCTCTGTCTCCACACGATCATCCAGGATCCGACCCGGCCGCAGCGGATGTTCATCGCGATTTCGGCGGCGGGCGCGTTCCGCACCGAGGACGGCGGAAACTCCTGGCGTCCGATCAATCGCGGACTCAAGGCCACGAACGAGCTTCCGGACGCACAACCAGAGGTGGGATTCTGTGTGCATCGAATCGCCATGCACCCGAGCCGCCCCGACGTGCTCTTCATGCAGAAGCACTGGGATGTGATGCGCTCTGACGACGCCGGCGATTCCTGGCGCGAGGTCAGTGGAAACCTTCCGAGCGACTTCGGATTCCCGATCGACGTGCACGCGCACGAGCCGGAGACCATCTACGTCGTCCCGATCAAGAGCGATTCCGAGCACTATCCGCCCGATGGCAAGCTGCGCGTCTATCGCAGCCGCACCGGCGGCGACGAGTGGGAAGCGCTCACCAACGGCCTGCCGCAAGAGAACTGTTTCGTAAACGTGCTTCGTGATGCCATGGCGGTGGACCGCCTCGATTCATGCGGCATCTACTTCGGCACGACGGGCGGCCAGGTGTATGGCTCCTCCGATGGCGGAGATAGCTGGAAGCCGATCGTGAGCAATCTCCCCGGCGTGCTTTCCGTCGAGGTGCAGACGCTCGCATGAACGCCGGCCGTGGAATGGAAGCGCGTCACACGATTCCGATGCACGCTCGAAAGATGGAGTCCCCGTGATCCGCGTCGTGCTTCCGTTTCATCTGCGCAACCTGGCGCGCACGCAGCAGGAGGTCGAAGTCGAAATCGAAGGCGCCGCGACGTTGCGATCCGTGCTCGATGCGCTCGAGGGGCGATATCCGATGCTGCGCGGCACCATCCGCGATCAAAGCACCGGACGACGACGACCGTTCCTGCGATTCTTCGCCTGCGAGCAGGATCTCTCCAACAACTCGCTGGACGACATCCTTCCCGAGCCGGTCTTGTCAGGGAAGGAGCCGCTTTTCGTGATCGGCGCGATCGCCGGCGGATAAAGCGCACGATGCGACCGCACATCGCGGCCGTCCCATCTGACCACCCGCCTGTAGCGAATGCGCACACCGACCCGTGGGTCGGCGCCCCCCCCCTACGACAGGGCAGCAGCCACGGGAAAGCAACCACCGCCACCCATCGAGCACCGAGTTTTCAGGAAACTCAGTTCATGCTCACGAATCCTCTTTGGGCAGAGCTCGCCTCGGGCTTGGCCTGAGGATTGATACCAACCCCTGCGGCCATCGTCCTGGCCTCGTCTGGTGTCGAACGGGACCCCCCCGAGCTGCTCGCTCCCAGGTCCGCAGGAGGAGATCATGCGCCAGATCGTTCGCGCCTTCGCACCGCTGCTTCTTTGCGCCAGCGCCACCGCCGCACAGGACTGGACGCGGATACCGCTCGATACGTCAGCCGATCTCTACGCGATCGAAAACACCTATCTCCCCAAGCATTGGGTGGTTGGCGCAGGTGGATTCGGCGCACTCTCCAACGATTCGCGCACGGCCTGGACCACCATGGAGACCGGCACCGAAGCCGACCTATTCTCGGTCCAGGAGCCGGGGGCTTTCGAGGTGTACATGGGCGCCGAGGGCGGTGTCGTGCGGCTCCGGGTCTACAACCAGTGGTTCGATCGAAGCATCCCCAGCCCGCTGGATTATCGTTTGTTCACTCGCTCCGGCGCGAAGGTGACGGCCGTGGGTCCGGCGGGCCGAATTTACCGTAGCCTCGATGCGGGAAACACCTGGAACGAGATCCCGAGCGGAGTGCTGGTGAGCTTGAACGGGGGTGCCGGCATGCCCCAAGGACCGGCATGGATCGTCGGAGATGAAGGCACCATCCTGCGCTCCCTCGACGGAGCGTCATGGACGCCAGCCCAGAGTACGACGACCGCGGATCTCTACGGAATTGCAGAGCGAGACTTCACCGACCTCTATGTCGTGGGGTCAGGCGGCACAATCCTGAAAAGCAGTGACGGCGGCATCACTTGGGATGGGAAAGACAGTGGGACGACCGCGACTCTTCGCGCGATCAGCATCAGCAAGCAGTCGGATGACCACTTGATCGCCGTCGGTTCAGGCGGAGTGGTTTTGAAAAGCGTCGATGCAGGCGAGAGCTGGTGCCGCCTCGATGTGACGTTCATGGACCTGTACTCCGTGGAAGCAGTAACCGACACCGAGTTTCTGGTGTGCGGCGCGGGAGGTCTGCTGCTGCGCACGACCAACGGAGGCGGACCGTGCCTGGCGCCGAGCAGCGTCGAGCAGACGAATCCGGCTGTCAGACTTCACGTCAGCGAGCCCTATCCGCAGCCCGCGAACGGTTCGGTTTCGATGCGGGTCCGGACCGACGGCGATTATCCCGTTGTGGCTGAGATATTCGATATCGCTGGGCGGACGGTCCGTGCGATCCCTTCGGTCCAACGCTCCCAACAGGACGTGATCTTCGACTGGAACACCGGCAACTGGGCAACGGGCGCCTACTGGGTCCGGATGAAGGTGGGTAGCGAAAGAATCGTACGCCGTCTGGTGGTCGCACGCTGACGGAGTGGTTCGCTGTGGGACGTCATCTCTCTCACGAGGACCCGGATGCCGTGTTTGCGGACCAAGTCACGACGGAATGCCGCTCCCGGACGTGTCACGACGGAATTGCGCCGCCCCCGGACCGTGTCACGACGGAATTGCGCCGACCCGGACGGTGTCACGACGGAATTGCGCCGACCCGGACGGTGTCACGACGGAATCTGCAGCCGCTCCCGGACCGTGGAGATGAGCTCCTTGTGCGAGGCAAACTTGGAGAGAAATGCGTCGACGCCTGCTTCAAACGCGCGGCGCGTGGCTGAACCGAGAGGCGACGCTGAATATGCCACGATCGGGATGTCGTGCGTGCGCGTATCGGACCGGATCACTCGCGTCGCCTCGAATCCGTCCATCACGGGCATCATGAGATCCATGAGGATGAGATCGGGACGCCAGTCCACCGCCAGCGCCACACCCTCGGACCCATCCGCGGCCGTTCGGACTTCCATGCCGACTCGCTCGAACGCGCGCGTGATGATGCGGCGAACGACGGCTTCGTCCTCCACATAGAGGACGCGCGGGGACGGTGACGTCTGCATGTTCACGACCTCCTCGGCCCCAGCGCTCAGCCAGGACCCCTCTGCCCTGGCGCGATCGTTCCGATCCGTGCGGAGTCCGACACGGGGGAACGTGCCTCACTGTCCATTTATCGGCCGCCGCAAGCGCTGGTGAGAGGTTTTCCGCGCACGATCCATCCCACGAAGAAAGGTACCGGTCATCTTTTGCCGGTGCCGTCCGTCCGTGGAATCCTGTTCCTACCCGCGTCTTTGGCTACTGGGTCTCGCGGGATTTTGGCCGCTTCGTTCGCCCGGCCGTTTGCCGAGCGGCTCATCAAACGAACCGGATCGCTCGCACGCGCGTTTGATGACGGATCGCCAGGTCCGCGAGGTAGTCTTCGGCCAGCCGTTCCTCCTCGAGTCCCAGCCAGTCTTGGCCGCGGATCCGGAGCTCCCACTCACCTTCTCCAGTCCCTTGCCGCAGATCGGCCTGCTCGACGGCGTCGAGCTGCTCGATCTCATTCACCAAGTTCCGAGGACCCGGATCTTGTCCGACCAGTGTCACCGTGGTCTCCATCTCGCCTCCTTGCTCGTACGCACCGACATGCGCTCGTCGTGACCAGGTTTGCAGCGGTCTCGCTCAGTCGGGATGCCAGCATCTTCCGAGCCAATTGGAAGTGGACGACGACAGAACTCGCGTCTCGTTGGTAGCCTCGGCGAACACCCACGATCGAGGCCCGGAGCGCGCCCCCCGGGATGAAGCCATCGCGAGACGACAATGCTTTCCATGTCGGGCGATCCTTCCGGCATACTCGCGGCCATGAATCTTGGAAAAACGCTCGCCGTCTGTCTTCCGATCATCTGCGCAATCAGCGCTGCGGAGTCCGCAAGCGGGGCCACTCTGCGCGTCCCATCCGCGTATCCGACCATCGATTCCGGAATACTCGCCGCTCAACCCGGCGATACCGTGCTGGTCGCGCCAGGCGTGTATACGGGTCCGGGAAATCGCAATATCCGGATGTACGGCAAGCCGATCGTCGTGATGTCGGAGGAAGGACCCGAGCAGACGATCATCGACGTGCAAGCCAACTTCACGGCGCCGGCGCGTGGATTCATCATCGACGGAAGCGAGACTGCCGCCTCTGTCCTGGACGGTTTCACCGTCATCAACGGCCTGATGTCGACGCAGCCGCAGCTCGGCGGGAACAGACCGCATGTCGGCCGGAGCAAGCCGGGGCTCGATGCGGGGTGGCCGCACCCCGAACGGAACGAGCTCCATGATCTCAGCGGAGGCGGGCTCCGAGTGACGTTTCAGTCCCATCCGACGATCCGCAACCTGATCATCCGCAACTGCCACAGCGAAGTCACCGGCGGTGGCGTCGCGATCGAGATCGATTCTGCTCCGACCCTCATCGGATGCGTGATCCAGGATTGCACTGCGGCGATCCAGGGGGGCGGGCTCAGCATCGAGTTCGGCGCGAAGCCGCGCGTCGAGCGATGCCTCATCACCGGCAACCGCGCTCCATTGGGAGGCGGAGTCGCCAACGATGCCAATCCATTCACCGGCTCCCCTCCGCACTTCGTCGAATGCACCATCGCTTCGAACTTCGCGGACGACAGCGGCGGGGGCATTTTCTGCTTCGAATCCTCGAAGAGCCTCTTCGAGCGCGTCGTCGTATGGGGAAACTGCGCCGGTCAGCAAGGCGGCGAAATCCTCGTGGAGCCCTTTGCTCAAACCAGTTTCGCCTGCTCCGTGATCGACTCTTCGCAAATCTACAGCGAGGGCGTCGTCGATTTTGCCAAAGACAACGTCTTCGACATTCCGCCCGGCTTCTGCATGCCCGACAGTTGTGCCTCCGCTCCGTCCGACTTGGGCGACTATGGCGTGAGCGATGCATCGCCTTGCCTCGCCGAGAGCTCGCCGTGCGGCCTCCAGATCGGCGGTATGGGCCCAGGAGCATGCGCAACCCCCGATCCGGTAATCGACGCAGGCTGGGGTAAGCTCAAGAGCGTCCTGGGAAAGCGACGCTAGCGAGAAGACCATCGCTCCGAATGCGTCTTTCCGTCTTTCCGAGGTGGGACTTCCGGAACCCGGTTCGTCCGCAGATCATTCTGAGCGACGTCGTCGCAGTACCATGGACGATGTCGCGCGGTGGATGCC
>CAMPIC010000206.1 GCA_946886185.1 uncultured bacterium | reverse complement strand
ACAGGGCCGCAATCAGTAGATTCTTGCGCACAGTTACTCCTCCTAGTGATTCACAGTGATTCCCACGTGGAATCAGGTTCTCTGTTGTTGAAACAGGCCCAGAGCACTGCGATTCGGTTTGCCGAATCACGCCCGGTCGACGTTCCGGTCGAAGCGTTACTGCTGCTGCTACCGTCACACGACCGGCCAGCCCCGAAAGGGCGCCGATGCTTTGGCTTTTGCAACCACCAGAGTTCGCCTTAGCACGATAGAGAGTATCATCGCCGCTTTTGTGCTTCATAGCAAAATCCGCAGCCGCTCACGTTTTTTTTCCTGTTTGTGTAAGACGTGCGGTCTTCCTAAGAGAAGCCCGGATGGTTGAAGCCCAAGTGCCCGTCGCCTCATCGCGGAAATTCTGATCTGGCAATAGGAAAATCACCTAACTCCTGCCTCAGGGAAACTCTCGCATGGATAGGGACAGAAAGGCGTGCTGGCACCGGCTTTCGCGACTCCGGCACTTCCGGAGGGGGCAAATTTCCCCACAGCATTCGGCGTCGTAGATCCCTCTGGTCCCGGCCGGGCCGGCAGCGAGCATAGACAGCGCGCGCCGAAGTTCTTGTGTAGTTTATCGAAAGGAAGCTGGCGCGCCGTTCGTGTACCCGCGCCGCGACATTGTGAATCCTGGAGCTGTAGCAAAATGCCACGTCAGGATCTTGGACTCGGTGCGTCAACTTGGATTGACATGGACTCTCGCGACCGACACCTGGCGCACGAACGGCGCGCTGTTCTTGGAGCTGGCCATACTGGTTTGCTAGGCTGAGCGCGCCCGGAAGCGCTGCCAGGCTTCGGCGCGATTACTGAGGAGGCTCCACCATGCGACCGACGGCGCACCAGATTCCCGGACTCGTTCTGGTCGACCACCGCTTCGCGCTCCCGCTCGATCACACGGATCCGTCGAAGGGGCGGATCACCGTCTTCGCGCGCGAGGTTCGCGCGCCGGGACGGGACAAGGAAAAGATCCCGTGGCTCGTCTTCTTCCAGGGCGGTCCCGGATTTGCGTCGCCGCGACCGACCGGCAGCTCCGGATGGATCAAGCGGGCGGTGCGCGAGTTTCGCGTGCTCCTACTCGATCAGCGGGGGACCGGTCTGAGCAGCCGTATCGATGCGGGAGCCCTCGCGGCATTGGGGTCCGCCGAGAACATCGCCGCCTATCTCCGTCACTTTCGCGCGGACTCGATCGTCGCGGACGCCGAGGAGATTCGAAAGTCGATCGGTGGCGACGCGCCATGGACGGCCTTGGGACAGAGCTTCGGAGGATTTTGCGTTACCCACTATCTCTCCATCGCGCCTGAAGGACTTTCGACCGCGCTGATCACGGGCGGACTGCCGCCCCTGACCGCCTCAGCGGATGAGATCTACCGCGCCACCTATCGGCGCGTGCTTTCCCGCAACCGGCGCTACTTCGAGCGCTATCCGGAAGACCGCGAGACGGTGCAACGGCTCGTTCTGCATCTCCGCGATCATGAGACGCACCTCCCGGGAGGAGGGCGGCTCACGCGGCGCAAGCTGCAACAGCTCGGCTTCGCCTTCGGGATGTCGGATGGCTTCGAGACGGTGCACTACCTCCTGGAGGAGGCGTTCGGGGATGAGCTCTCCGGCGGCCAGGTCTCCTACCCGTTCCTGCGCGGAGTGGAAAATCAGCTCCCGTTCGAGATGCACCCGCTTTACGTGATCCTTCACGAGGCGTGTTACGCCCAGGAGTCGGCGACCCTCTGGTCGGCGGAGCGGATTCGATCGGAGTTCCCGGAGCTCGACGCCGACGACCCGTTCCTCTTCAACGGCGAGATGGTCTTCCCCTGGATGCTGCAGGAGTATCCACGGCTCCGCCCGCTGGAAGAGGCGGCGCACATCCTGGCGCAGGACCGTGACTGGATGCGCCTCTACGACGCAAAGCGGCTCGCGGAAAATCGCGTCCCGGCGTCCGCCGTGATCTATCACGACGACATGTATGTCGAGCGAGCCTTCTCGGAAGAGACGGCTGACGCCATCCGCGGAATGCGAGCATGGGTGACGAACGAGTACGATCACAATGGGCTGCGCGCGGACGGCGAGAGGATCCTCGATCGATTGCTCGCGATGGCCCGGGGGGAGTGACCGAATGAAGGGAGCAGAGTTCCTGCAGGAGCCGGGAAGACCCGGACCTTGGGGCGGAGTGATGGACGAGTATGCGCGGGCGGCCGCGGAGCTTTGCGACGTTTTGGAATCGGTCCCGGTCGATCAGTTTCTGGAGGAGCGCGAGAGCCCCGATCCGGACACGACCTCGATCCGCGCCATCGCCACCCATTGCGTCAACTCGGCATTCGGTTACTCCAACGCCATCCGGCGCGCGCGCGGTGCAGAGATCGACATCAATGGACGCATCGAGAAGGGCGCGCTCTCCTCACCCGATCATGTCCGCCCACACCTGCGCGCCGCGCTGCGCCACACGGAGCAGACGCTCGTCCCGCTGCAGGACGCGGATGCGGAAACCATCATCGGATTGAGTTTCCAATCCGGGTGGGGACAGACCTACGATCCGGAATCGATCCTCGAACACGGGATCGTTCATCTTCTGCGGCACCGGCGCCAAATCGAGCGATGGAGGCGGCGCTAGCGGGGAGCGATTCGCCGGCTCGCAGGGCTCGCGCGCGATATGAGCGCGAGCGCGTATCTCGGGGACGTTTACCCGGATGCCGCTTGCACGTACCGTTTCGCTTCTTCTTTTTCGGGGAGTCCTTCGTCGGCATGCTTCCACAGCGCCAAAAACGTCTCGTACTCGCGTAGAGCCGCTTCCCTGTCTCCCTTTTCATGCAGGAGTCTCGCGGTTGCGAGCACGTAGAGCGGCTCGTACATCGCGGTGAAGAGGGTGCCGTCGGCGGTATTGAGCTCGCGGTATGCCGCAATTGCGCCGTCCAGGTCGCCGCGCGCGGCAAGGAGCCTCGCTTTCCAATCGCGCGACGGAGGATGGTTCAGCGCCAGCCCGCCGGTCAGGCCGGGCTGAGAGTTCGTGAACGAGACCCTCGCCGTCGGCTCGCCTCGTTCGAAGGCGGCTTCCGCGACCTCCAGGTTCCCCTTCGCGAGCGCGATCTCCCCCGCGATCCATTCGGCTGCCCAGGGAGCGAGCACATCGGGACCGAGGCCGACGCTCTCTTCGTGATGGATCTCTTGCGCTCTCGCGAAATTCCCGAGCCGCGCTTCCGAAGCGCCCTGATGCTGCAGCGCCACGCCCTGGCTTGCCCGTTTGAAGATGGCGGGCGCTTCCGGCGGAATCCGCTGCATCGCTTGCCGGGCGGCCTCGGCACACTCGGAGTAGGAACCGCTGCGCATCGAAAGCATCATTCGGACCAGCTGGATGTAATAGCCGGAGTCGTTCCCCTGGCGGGCGAGCTCGGCGTCGTCCCTTTCCGCGAGCTGGAGCGCTTCCCTGTAGCGTCCGACGCGGAGGAGCAGGATGGCTTTGCTG
Source organism: uncultured bacterium (assembly GCA_946886185.1). Next base: position 2,457 of record CAMPIC010000206.1, on the reverse strand, counting down.
GAATGGAGCGCGCGGGCGGAGAGGCCGGCATCCTCGATCAGGGTCAACGATCGATCGAACGACTCGAGCGCCTCGGGAAAGCGTCCGAGACACGCCAGAGCGAGCGCCCTGCCCCGGTGCGCGGTCTCGAAACTCGGGTCGAGAGCGACCACTTCCTCGTATTTCTGCAACGCCTCCCGGGGACGGCCGCTGGTGAGGTAGATCTCCGCCAGGCTGTCGCGAGGGTTGACCTCTTCCGGCGCCAGGACCTGATACATCTCGAGCTCGCGGATGGCCTCGTCGAGCCTTCCGGTCGCGCGAAGCAGGTAGGCATGTTGGTTGCGCAAGGCCCCGGACGTGGGTACGGCTTCCACCCCCCTGCGGATGATCTCCAACGCGGCGGCCTGATCTCCTCCCTGAATGACGGGAGACCCCAGCAAGAGGTACGCCTCGACCTCCCCGGGAAACCTCGCGATCAAGCGCTCCAAGGTGCTCCGCGCGCTCTCCGGATCGCGTTGCACATTGAGCAGATACTCTGCTTCCACCATCTCGCGCTGGCGGTCCGGAAGCCGCGCCGCAAGCTCGCGCGCGCGTTCCAGATGCATTTGCTCCGCTTCCACGTCACGCTGATAGCGCGCCAGCTCCGCGAGCTTGGCGTGTGCGAGCGCGAACTGGGGATCGAGCGTGACGGCGTGCTGCAGCGAGCGCGCCGCGTCGGCGAGCCGATAGCCATTCAGCGCTCGGACGCCTTCATCGTAGGCGCGGTAGGCGTCCAGCGAACCGGAGCTCACCTCGGCCACGGACCGTTGATCGACGGCGCCGAGATCGAGCCCTTCGCGGATCTCGAGGGACAGCCTATCCACGATCTCATAGACGTCTTCCCCTTTGGCATCGCGCGCGAACAGCAAGCGCCCGGTCTCGACATCTTCCACCTGCACGTCGATGCGGATCGTGTCGCCGGACTTGAAGATGTTTCCGAGCACGACGGCGCCGGCGCCCGATCGGCGCGCGACCTGCGACAGGATGGCCCGATCGATCTCTTCGGTTCGCCCTTTCCCGATCTTGTCCAGGATTTCCTCGATGCGCGCGCTGCTCACTACATCGAGCCCGGGCGTTTGGGCGAGCCCGGTGAGGAGGAGGCTCGGGACCCCGGAAGCCAGCCAGCGGATCTCTTCGTCGCCGCCGTGAGTGCGGAATTCGAAAACAGCGACGGAAGGACGGCCGGACGCTCCCACAGCCCGTGGTGAAGGCTCATCGTCGCGCATCCTTGTGAACGCGAAACCGAGCAGCGAAATGCCGAGAACGGCGGCGATCGCGACGGAAAGCTTTCGATAGCGACCGCCGGCGTCCCGTGTCTCGCTCGAGGCAGGCATCGAAGTCGAAGCGGTCATCCGCGAAGACGGGTGCGCCGCCTCCAGCCCGGCGGACGAACGCAGTCGTTCCAGATCCCCGCGCAGCTGATTCGCGTCCGGATACCGGAGCCCAGGATCCTTTGCCAGGCAACCCCGCACGATCCGGTCGAGCTCGGGAGGCAAGGCGGGATTGCGCTCGGTGATCGGCGCGGGATCGTCTTTCAGGATCGAGGACAGGATCGAGATCGGAGTCTCGCCGCGGAACGGCTTCTCCCCTGTCGCCATCTCGTACAACAGGATCCCGAGAGCGAAGACATCGGCCGGCGGACCGACCGGTCGCGCCTCCGCCTGCTCCGGAGACATGTAATGCACCGTACCGAGGATTCGACCCTCCGCGGTGATGTCCTCCACGAACGCCGTCTCCGCGGCGGCGTCTCCGGGTCGTTCGCTGGCGAACGCTCCCCGGGAGCTCGGATGGAGCGAGTCGGAGAACTTGGCCAGACCGAAGTCCAGGACTTTCACATGCCCGGCCGTGTCCACCAGGATGTTGGCAGGTTTGAGGTCTCGGTGCGTGATCCCGCGTGCATGCGCCGCGCCCACCGCGTCCGCCAGAGAAACCGCGGTTTCGAGGAAGCGAGAAAGCTCCATGCCGCCCGCGGGAACGTGCCGTCCCAGAGGCTGTCCATCGACCAGCTCCATGGTGATGAAATGGATGCCGTCGTGTTCCTCGATGGAGTGGATCGTGACGATCCCAGGATGGCGCAGGGCCGCCACCGCCTTGGCCTCGCGCTGGAACCGCGCGCGGAGATCGGGATCTTCCGCCATCGCTGGAGGAAGCACCTTGAGAGCCACCTCCCGGGCGAGACGCTCGTCGCGCGCGACATAGACGACGCCCATTCCGCCGGCGCCGAGTTGGGATACGATCTCGTAGTGTCCGAGTCTTCGACCGATCATGCGCTCCGTCTCATCGGTGACCTCGGGACGCTAACAGAATCGCGGTGAACACGACAGTGAGACCCGTGCCCGAGCGCCCGGAGCTCCGAGGTTCCTGACCATGCGAGCACCCGCGAATCATCCCAACAGCGCACATTCAGAGCGTCCGACTTTCCCACGCATCGCTTGGTTG
>CAMPIC010000205.1 GCA_946886185.1 uncultured bacterium | reverse complement strand
GTCCGGCCACTCCGCTCCCGAGCAGAGCGACTTCCACCGCGCCTCCCTCGGACAGATCGCGCGCCAGCCCAATGAGCTCGAGGACCGACCGCTTGATCGTCCCGCCGCGCTGCTCGGCAAAAACAAGAATCGTTCGCGACATCGCCCTTCCTTCCGCGACAGCCCGGGCTCTCAGAGAACCTTGGCCTCGTCCTTCAAATAGCGGATCAACTGATCGACGATCGAGGCGGCGTCTCCTTGGAGGATGCGGCCCGCCGAGCGCTCCGCCGGCGGCTCCATCGCGATCGTCTCGGTGCGCGCGCCGGCCGAACCGATGTCGCTCGCGGAGATGCCGAGCGCGGAGGCGTCGAGCACTTCGAGCGGCTTCTTCTTCGCCATCATGATTCCCTTGAGGGAGGCGTATCGCGGCTCGTTCAACCCCTTGTTCGCGGTGATGACCGCCGGCAGCTCGATCACGAGCTCTTCCAGGCCTCCCTCGATCTCCCGCTTCACTCTGAGAGTCGTCTCTCCGTCCAGCTCGAGCGCGGACACCACTGACGCGTGCGGCAGATCGAGCAGCTCCGCCACCATGATCCCGACCGCGGAGTTCTCGGAATCGATCGAGAGCTTTCCGCAGAGAACGAGGTCGGGCGCGTAGGGACGAAGCGCGGCGGCCAGAACGGTCGCGATTCCGTACGCGTCGGAGCCGGCGAACGCGGGATCGCGGAGAACCACGCCGCGATCGGCGCCGAGCGCGAGACAGGTCCGGAGCGCCTCTTCCGCTTTCTCGCCGCCGAGGCAGAAGACGGAGACCTCGCCGCCGACCTTTTCCTTGAGCTGGAGCGCGGCTTCCATCGCATACTCGTCGTATGGATTGACGATGAGCTCCACGTCGGAGAGCTCGACCGAGCTTCCTCCCGCAATGCGGATGCGCGCTTCCGAGCTCGGGACCTGTTTGACCAGCACCGCGATCTTCACAGCGTTCTCCTCGACCTGCTCGAAACCAAAGGCAATAACCCACCCTGGCCCTTCCCTCGCCGGAAAGGGCAATGTGGGTCCCAAACAGCGCGCAACGTATCAAGAAGTGGGCTGGGGGTCAACGCGGGGCGACGTGGATGGAGGGAGCGCGATCGGGCCGGACCTGAGTCCATCCCTGGGGACGCAGCATCGGGACCTCACCGAAAGCGCCGCCGTCGCGGAGATCGGGTGCGAGGATCTCCACCCGCAGCTCGAGACGGCCCTGCGGCTGCGGGACCTCCAGGTCGACGAGGGTGGGAATCCAGAACTCCCCGAGGTACCGGTAGTTGCGCAGCCGGGCGCGCGCGACCAGATCCTCTTCGAGAAGATCGATCCCCACGACCGCGCGCAATCTCGGATCGACGTGCAGGCGCACCGTTCCGTCGTGGCCGGGGATCGATCCCTCGACCTGCCAGATCCGATCCTCCATCCGACCCGGACCGGTCGCGACCAGCTCGCCGGCCAGCGCCTGCGGACAGAGCGACCACTGGAGCGCGCGCGCCCACGCGCTCGGGTTCATGCGATCCCAATCGACGTCCTCGCGGGAGGAGATCCAGTAGGCGCGCTCTTCGTGGAAGAGGAGCCCGGCCGAGTCGGCGCGCGCATGCAGCACGAAGAGCGGCCGGAACGCCCCCAGCCGCGCCGTGATTTTGAGCGTGTCGGGACGGGCGGCGGCGAGGGTCCCGTCGACGCGAACGGCCGGTTCTCCCTCCGCATCGACGCGCATTTTCAGGCGCGCTTGCAGCCCGGGCGCACAGGGCGCGGCGGCGAGCTCATCGAGCCACGCCCCGGGAAGCTGCGCCGGCGAGACTCCCGGAAGCGGCGGGGGACGATGCGCGCATCCGCTGGTCCAGGCGGCAGCCAGGAGCAGCAGGCAGATCGATGTACGGAGGGAGATCAGTCGGGAAACTCCGAGGGGGAGCGACCCAGGGCGACGATGGCGCAGGCATCGATCGCTTCCATGCCCAGCGCTTCGATCCGGCGCACGAGTTCGGCGCTGGAGGTGCCGGGGTTCAAGTAGACGCGCCGGACGCCGCGTCCCTCCGCCTCGGCGATGCACTCTTCTCCGATTTCCGGACGCACATAGAGAAGCAGGAGTTCGGCGCGCGCTGGGACCTCCGCGATCGTGCGGGAGACGGGGATTCCCTCTACCTCGGCCGCCTGAAGATGCACGGGATAGACCCGATATCCAGCGTCGCTGTAGCATCGCACCGCTTTATTCCCGAAGCGCCATCGCTGCGGGCTCGCGCCCAGGATGATCACACTTGTATTTGACACGGCATCCTCCCCTTCGCCCTCCCGTTCGACGCCGTCTTCGAATCTACGGCATGCGCCGGCGGGCCACACGTATCAATCCGCCAAACCAGAGAGACCGATTGCCCCGGAACCGCTTCGGCGAGCTGGGCTAATTGCGCGGAAGCACGCGGGCCACAAGGCCGTTCTGCTGTCTCTGCAGCTGGAAGCGAGTTGCAAGAGCCACGACGACCGGGGAGGACGCATCCGCGGACACGATGTCGAGAAAGACCGGTTTACCCTCTGCCATCTTCTGCGCTACCTGGTCGAGATCGCTCGCCGTATAGGGCATCGCTTCCTTCCCCCACGTCAGCAAAGCGGGGTGCCGATGCTCGAACGGAGAGGCCGGGCGAGGCTCCAGGTCGGGAACCCGCCGGTACACGATGATCTTCGACGCGTACTCCGCCTCGCGCGTCAGCGGCAGGATTTCACGGTGTGTGCCCCGAAGGAAGTGGGGCTCCATGAAGACCCCGTTCAGGTCGCTGATCAGAACGGCGTTTCTCGGGAGCGTCTCGTCGAGGGCGGTGGCGAATGCTCGACGGCCCAGTGGGGGCGTCTCGAGCACTCGAGGAATGCCACCAACCAAAATGACGATCAGCACCAGGGCCACGACTTCGAATCGAACGAGCTTGGGCATCCTCTTCTCCAGCATCCGTCCCAATGCGCCGCCTCCCAGGATGACGAGTAGGGCGACCAGCAAGAGGTGGAAACGCAGCCCGGCCCGAAAGAAATAGAACAGATGCATAATCGTGATCGGAAGCACACCGAGGAGGGTGAAGAGCATGAGGGGAGGCGCGGCATGAGGCGGGTCCTTCCGCAGCAGGACCATGCCTACCAAACCAGAAGCGAGCACGACAAGCCCCCCCGGAGTCAGGAATGGACGTACGCCTTCGCTCAGGTAGTTCGGGGAGAATGTGAGTGAGAAATAGTCGTACGGGACGGCACACCAGTAGTGGTAGCCCGTTCGCTTCCAATCTCCGAAGGTCAATTGATTGTAGACAGCCGACGCCGTGAAGAAGAACGTGGTGCCGGCGAGGAGGATCAGAATGGTGGTCACCCTCCGGGGCTTCCGGCGCACCCAGAGATAGAGGAAGGGCAGCACGAGAGCCGCATACAGCATGCGAAAGCCAAAGGCGATTCCGCAGAGCAAGCTGGCGAACCAGAGATGCTGGGTGCGCTCTGCGGACTGCAGCTTCAGGAAAACCCAGGCCGCAGCCAGACCAGCCGTCTGGGCGGGTAGATCGCTCATGATGATTCCCGAGTTTTCTCGAAAGCTGGCATTTCCGAACAGGAGCAAGAGTGCCGAGAGGATGCCGCCGGTCTCTCCACCGATCTCTTTACCCAGGCGGTAGGTCAACCAGACGCTGGCGAGCGCGCAACCCAGGACCCCAAAGATCCCCGCCGCGAGATTGTCCCGGACCACCACATACACCGGAGCGAGCAGGAGCAGCGGAAACCACGGCGGATAGCGCGGGGGGTGCGCCTCCCCGTTGATGATGATCTGGAATTTCCCGAATAGGGCCAGGTTCTGTGCAGACACGGCGTACTCGGTCGCATCGAACGGCAGAAGGTTCGCGACGGTGCCTGGATGTTGCCAGAGCCACACGAACGCCGTCAGCAGAAGGAGTGCCACGAGGCTGCGGCTCACGAGCTTCGGCGGAATGCGGAACATGCGTCCGGACATGATGGCGACTACGGCTTCGGAAGTCGACAACCGAGATTTTTGCGTCCGCCGCGTGGCCACTCGAAGCGCCGGGAACGGCTTCCATTCCACCCGGTCGCAGGGCATGAATAGGGGCGTCCAACCTGTTTCCACGCCAGGGGGCAGGCGCCGATCGGAATCCTGCCCCCGGACGTGCTACTTCGCCTCGAACCGTTGTCGCGCGGCACCACACTGTCTACCCTTCCCGGCATCCGCGCGGCGAGGGGGAGGCTGAGGAGCGGAAAACCACGGCAGCCATACCACGCAGTGCGCCGCGCGAAAACTCTGCAGCCTCGAGGCGAACTTACGTCCTAAGGCACGGACGCTAGTGCTAGTGAAAGATTCTTCATGGGTTCCGCCGCGACCGGTAGAGTGGGGCGATGGATTCGCACAGCGCGCTGCTCTCTTGGATCGAACTCGATGCCGATGCTCTCTCCCATAACCTGTCGACGTTTCGCTCGCTCATCCCTCCTCAGACTCGACTGCAATGGGTCGTGAAGGCGAACGCGTATGGGCACGGCCTGGAGCCGATGATCGGGCTTGCTCAGGAGAACGGCGTCGACCTCTTGGGCGTGCACGCCATCGAAGAAGCGAAGCGAATCCGCGACGCCGGATGGAACGGTCCGATCTATCTGCTCGGGCCGACCGCGCGCGCCAACCTCGCGCTGATCCGCTCGCTGGACCTCGAGACGGTGGTGTTCGACCTGGATACGCTCGCCGCGCTGGATCAAATCGGAGATCACAACCGACCGGTCGGCGTCCATCTGAAGCTCGAGACAGGCACGCATCGTCAGGGAATTCTCGCGGAAGATCTCCCCGGCTTCGTGCGTTTCCTGGAGCAAGCGCAAGGCGTGCGGCTCGCCGGACTCTCGATGCACTTCGCGAACATCGAGGACACCACCAATCATCGCTTCGCGCGCATGCAGCTCGCGCGCTTCCAGGAGCTCGCGGATCCGATCCTGCAGCGCTTCCCCGGAGCCGTGCGACACACCGCCTGCACGGCGGCGGTACTCACGATGCCGGAGACGTACTTCGAGATGGTGCGCGTCGGAATCGGATCGTACGGATACTGGCCCTCGCGCGAAACCTTGGTGGCGTGCCGCGACCGGATCGGTCGACCGATCTCCCTGATGCCGGTGCTCAGCTGGAAGGCGCGCATCGGGCAGCTCCGCACCATCCCCGCCGGCTCCTACGTCGGATATGGATGCAGCGACCGCGTCGGCCGAATCACGCGCGTCGCGGTTCTTCCGATCGGGTACGCCGATGGTTACGATCGCGGACTCTCGCGCCTGGGACACGTGCTGGTACGCGGCCGGCGCGCTCCGATCCTGGGACGAATCTGCATGAACATCTGCATGGTCGACGTCACCGACGTTCCGGACGTCACTCTCGAGGACGAGGTGGTGCTGCTTGGAGGACAAGGCGAGGAATCGGTGAATGCGAGCGATCTGGCCGAGCAGATCCAGACCATTTCGTACGAGGTGTTGGCGCGTCTCTCCCCTACCTTGCCCCGATTCGTGACGCGGCGTCAGCGAACCTGAGAGCCGGGAGCCATCGGGCGCTCGGGCCTCAGGATCGCGACTCCGTCCGCGTCCGAAGCGGCGAGCAGCATCCCCTGCGAGAGCTCTCCGCGCAGCTTGGCCGGCTTGAGATTCGCGACGACGATGATCTGCTTTCCGATCAGATCCTCGGGTCGATAGTGGGAGGCGAGGCCCGCCACGAGCTGCCTGCGCTCGCTTCCGAGATCGATCTGCAGTTTGAGGAGACGATCGGCGTTCGGATGCGGCTCGACGTGGAGCACTGTCGCGACACGAAGATCGATCTTCGCGAAGAGATCGATCGGAATGAGCGAGTCCTCTACGGACGCATCCGCAGCGGAACCGGCGGACGGCGCGCTCGGCGCGGAACCGGCAGGCTTCGCGTCCGACGCGGAATTGGCGGCGTCCTGCGCGGGAC
>CAMPIC010000204.1 GCA_946886185.1 uncultured bacterium | reverse complement strand
TGATGCAGTCCGAGGAGCGCGACTTTGCGCAGCTCGCTGTCGAGCGACTCGACGCGCGCCACCATCGCGTCATCGACATGGCGTCGGTAGGCGCGCACCTCTTCGACGCTGGGCCGGCTCAGTCCGCGGTGATTGCGCTCCGGCTGCTCTCCGATCGCGTTGTAATAGGAGTTGAAGAGCCATCGAAACTGGGGATGGAACTCGCGATATCCGGAATCGGCGGAGAGCACGAAGGTCTCGAAGAACCAGCTGGTATGGGCGAGATGCCATTTGGTGGGGCTCGCCTCCTGCATGCTCTGCACCACATGATCTTCCACGGAAAGCGGGGCAGCGAGCGCCTCGGTGGCGGCTCTGACCTCCGCGTAATCGCGGGACGAGCCCGCCTGGACAGCGGGCACGAGCGTCGTGTCTCGCATGCTCGAGGGATACCTCCCGGAATTGCCGATGGCCTACGCCTCTGGGACCTCACCCGGATCCTCGGCGCCGGCGCAATCGCGGAGTGCTCCGACGACGGTGGCGGAAGGGCGACGGCCGGTCAAGAAACCGCGAAGAATCCGAAGACGAATCTGTTCGATGCGAAGCTCGGGCGATCGGCTGCGGTAGACTGGTGAAATGACGCGCCCTGGTTCGACCGAGGTTCGGGCAGCTCACCTCGCGTTCGACTCCTTGCTGACGGGCGGACTTCCCCCCGACCTCCTGAAAGACGCCGGCAAGCGCCTGGCGATGACCGCCGCGCTCTTCGGATCCGCCTATCCGCTCATCTTCACGGTGGACGAGCTGCTCTTCCACGTCCTGGGCGGAGCTCCCTTTCGATTCCATGTCGGGCATGCGGTGGCGACCTCGATGGTCGCGATCTCGCTGCTCGTGTTCTGGGCGGCGCGGTCGGAGCGAGTCGCGCCTCCGCGCCTTCTGGATCTCGCGGTGCTGTTCCAGGCGGTGGGCGCGATCGGGATCGGTCTGGGGAGCCTCGATCCCAGCGAACCGTCGTTCTATACCGAGGGGGTGCAGCTCTGGGGCATCTCCTGGGTCGCGGTGTGGATCCTCGCGTTTCCGTTCCTCGTACCGATGGCGCCGGGACGCACCGCGGTCTCGTCCCTCGTGGCCGCAGTCCTGGGATCGATCGCTCTCGTCTACGCGGTGGAGTTTTCGTCGCCGGAGCCGCGCGGGACGGGGGACATCGTGCGGATGGTCTATCCGCAGTTCGTCGTGGCTCTGATCGCGACGCTGGGGGCGCGGGTCATCTTCGGGATGCGGCGCGATCTGGAGCACGCCCTCCACATGGGAAGCTATCGATTGGAGCGACCCCTGGGAGAAGGGGGGATGGGACAGGTCTGGCTCGCGAGCCATCAGATGCTGGCGCGTCCGGCCGCGGTCAAGCTGATCCTGCCGGAAGCGATCGACAGAGCCGGCAACTCCGGCAGCGCGCTCTTGCGCTTCGAGCGCGAGGCGCGCGCGACGTCAGAGCTCACCAGCCCGCACTCGGTCCAGATCTTCGACTTCGGCATCGCCGACAGCGGTGTCTTCTACTACGTGATGGAGCTGCTGGACGGTCCCACTCTCGAGCAGTTCGTCGCGAAGTATGGTCCGGCGCCGCCGGAGCGGGCCGTGCACATCCTCATGCAGATCTGCGACGCCCTGGCTGACGCTCACGATCGCGGGCTCATCCATCGCGACATGAAGCCGAGCAACGTCATGCTCTGCCGCCGCGGATTGGAAGCGGACTTCGTGAAGGTGCTCGACTTCGGGATGGTGCAGGAGCGCCGTGCCGGCATGAGGCTCACCGGCGATCACTCCTTCGCCGGGACCGCGGGCTATATCGCGCCCGAGGTGGCGCGGGGCGACTCCATGGATGCGCGCGCGGACCTCTACGCGGTGGGAGCGATCGCGTACTGGCTGCTCACGGGACGAAGGACCTTCACGGCGGAGTCGCCGCTCGCGGTGGTGCTGCGGCAGATCCAGGAGGATCCGCCGCCGCCGTCCACCCATGCGCCGGAAACGCCTCCCTGGTTGGATGCGATCGTGATGCAGTGCCTGGCGCGGGATCCGGTAGGCAGGCCGCGGGATGCGCGCGCGCTGCAGGCGATGCTCGCGCGCGGGGAGCTGGCGGCAGCCTGGACGCGCGAACGCGCCGAGGCATGGTGGGAAAACGCGCTCCGGCAATCGGAGCAATCGAACTGGGGAACCCACCAGCGAGCCGGCATCGTGGCCGGACGTTAGCTCGACTCACCGGCAGGCTCCCCGGATCCGAGAGGGGGAACCTCGCCCGGAGGCATTCGCCGCGAGGGGTACTGCCCTCCGGATCTTCCCAACAGGATCTCGTCCAGAACCGGGGGAGCCGATCGCTCCCGAGCAGGTCCGGCACCGGTCTCCTAGACGCGCGCCACCGACCTGGCGTTCACGGAAAAATTCGATGGGGGCCGCGCCGAATCCTCTTCAGGAGGGGAGAGGAGTCGACCGATTGCTTTGCGACGGAACGCGCTCGGTTACTCGGCGAACAGTTGCAGCTGCGAGCCGACGCGGTCGGCCATCTCGAGCAGGGTGGGGAGATCCGGATGGCGGACGGTGACCCAACCATCCGAGAGAAGAGTCTGTTTCCAGTTGCGCCGATGCGCGCCGATCGGGAGGAGCTCGACATCCACGATGTGGGAGCCGAACTCGGCGCGGAGCGTGTCCAGTCCCTCGATCCGCGAGATCCGCCCCGCTCCTTGCGCCCGTTTGAAAATGACCGCCGCGTTCTGCTCGCGCGAGATCGGGTCGGCGATGCGCCCGGTCTGCAGAGCTTCCGCCCAGGCGAGATACAGATCGCGTCCGGTCACGAGGTTCATCACTTCGACGCTGCGCGCTCCCGGAGGACGGCAGGCGATCTCGCAGAAGACGGCCGTTCCGTCGGGCCGGCGAAACCATTCCATGTGGGTGAAACCGGTGTCGAACTCGAGCGCGCGGAGCACTTCCCGGCCGAGCGCGCGGCCCGCAGCGAGCGCGGGAATGTCGATGTCGCGCAACCCGACGGTTTGTGGGCTGATCCACGCCTCGTTGCGCGCCTCGATCGGCTTGGGCCGATACCATGAGATGTTGCTGAAGAGGATGTCCCCGTCATGGCAGACGGTGTCGAAGGTGTACTCCTCACCGCGGATGTATTCTTCGACGCTCACTTCATCGACGTGCCGGAGCAGGCGCAACGCCTGTTCGAGCTGCTCTTCGTCCTCGATACGATGCGTGTCGAGGCTGCCCGCTCCCGCGATCGGTTTGAGGACGATCGGATAACCGAACTGCTCGATCGCCTCGCGGACCGCTCTCTCGGTGCGGGCGCGGGCATGCCGAGGCACCGCGAGCCCCGCCTCTTCGAGCTTCTCTTTCATGCGGCCCTTGTCGCGAAAGGCGAGAGTGCGCGCTTCGTCGAGACCGGGCACCCCCAGAGCGCGCCTCAGCTTCGCGGCCAGCATCACTCCCGGCTCCCAGAGACACTCGACCCGGTCGAACGGTTCGGCGGCGTGGCGCTGGATCGTCTCGATCGTTTCGTGATCGTGGCCGAGGCTGACCTGGATGTATCCGGAGAGCGCTTCTCGAACATCGGGCGGGAGCATCGACTCGGCGAGATCGCCGGCTCCCACGACCTCGACTCCAACCTCGGCGAGCGCGCGGGTGAACAGCGGCATCTCCGCCGGAAACGAAGGGCTCAGAAAGAGGATGCGCATGGCTATGCCAGTTCCACCCGGATCAGCTCCAGGATGCGTTGGAGGGCATGCTCGACGCGCGCGGTCTCGGGATCGCGCACGATGATGTATCCCTCTCCCTCGTAGCTGCTGGCGGCGGGTTGCCCGGTCTTCGGAAGGCTCGCCTCCACCACGAGGTCCCCGACCTCCTTCTGAGCCTGCTCGACGCCGTGGATCGCGCGCACGCGACCCTCTCCCTGCCCGCGCAGAAAGACCGCGCCGGTCGCGTACCGCCGTTGGGGCGGCTCGAATTCCTCGAAGACCAAGAGGCGGGGCCATGCCTTGTAAAAGTCCAGCTCGTGCGCGTACGAGATGAGCGTGGTGAACTGCGCTCCCGGAGGTCGCGCCGCGACTTCGGAGATCGCGAGCCCGCCGTCGGGACGGCGGAACCATTCCATGTGACTGAGCCCGGTCTGGAGCCCGAGCTCGTCGAGCACCCGCATGCCGTGGTGGCGAATGTCGGCGTACTCCGGACCTTCCACCTCTCGCGGGAGGATGACGCACCACTGCACCCACGGCTTCTCCATCACTTCGAGCGGAGTGGGATGATAGCGGGAGATCGAATACCACACCGGTCGCCCGCGCACATAGACGCTGTCGAAGGAATGCTCCTGACCGGTCATGAACTCCTCGAACAGCGTGGGGTCGTTTCCCTTCGGCGGCTGGGAGGAGAGGTAGTCGGCGAGATCGCGCTCGTTCTCCAGGCGAAAGGTCTGGCGCGCGCCCGAGCCGGAAGGAGGTTTCACCACCACCGGGAATCCGACCTGCGACACGAAGGCGCGGGCTTCGTCCGCGCGACGAATGAGCGCATGCCTCGCGCACGGGATGTTCGCCTTCTGCAGGAGCGTCTTCATGCGAGACTTGTCACGGAAGTTCTGCGCCGTCTGCACGTCCATTCCGGGGATGCCCAGCTCGGCGCGCACCCGGGCGAGAGGCACCTGCAGCTGTTCGAGCGCGGCCAGGATATGCCGGGCAGGACCGAGCTCGCGGGAGATCTCTCGGATGGTCGAAGCGAGCTGGTCGGCGTCGAGCGCATTTTCGATCCGCCGGACTTCTTCGATGCGCGAACCGATCTCCTCGGGAATCTTCGTCGGGGGATCCTGCGTGATCAGAGAGAGCCGGACTCCGGGGAGGACCGCCGCGCCTTTTACGAAGCGGAGAGTCGCCTCGAGCAGAAAGGGAGCGACGAACACGACGTGGATCATCGAGAGTCTCCTTCGGCGCTGAGTCTAGCCACTACTCGAGCTTGCGGCTAGACTGGGCGCCATGCCTTTTCGAATCGCGTTCGTCACTTCCGAACTCACGCCGCTCGCCAAGACCGGAGGATTGGCCGACGTATCCCGCGCGCTCACGGAGTATCTGCATGGACGAGGTCACGACGTGCGCGTCTTTCTTCCTCTCTATGCGAAAATCGATCGATCCGGACTGGATCTGACCCCGGTTCGCTTCTTGCAGCGCATTCCCGTCGATCTGGGCGGCCGGACGTTCTCCTTCTCGGCGTACACCGCCAATCTCCCGGAGACATCGTTCGCGATCTATCTCATCCACTGCCCGCAGCTCTACGATCGTCCCGCGCTCTACACGAACGATCCGGACGAGCATCTGCGATTCCTGCTTCTCCAGCGCGCGGCGATCGAGTGCTGCCAGCGGATGGGTTGGTCACCCCAGATCATCCACTGCAACGACTGGCAGACGGGGATGATCCCGCTCTTCCTGCGCACGCTCTACCGCTGGGATCGGCTCTTCGAAAACACGCGCACCGTCCTCACCATCCACAACATCGGCTATCAGGGGAACTTCCCGAGCGGGATCGAGGAGGATTTGGCAATCGAGGAGCGCGGGTTCCTGCACCAGGAGGATCTGCGGCGTGGGACGATCAGCTTCCTCAAGACCGGCATTCTCTACGCCGACTCTCTGACCACGGTCAGCCCGACCTATGCGCGCGAGATCCAGACGCCGGAGTTCGGTATGGGCCTGGAGGAGATGCTGCGCCATCGCGCCGACCACCTCATCGGGATCCTGAACGGAGTCGACTACGGAGAGTGGGATCCGAGCACCGATCCCCTGATTCCGCACAAATACTCCGCCGACGATCTGAGCGGGAAGGCGAAGAACAAGGAAGAGCTGCTGCGGGGGCTCGGGCTGCCGGTGGAATGGAACGTCCCGCTCAGCCCCGTGGGCCTGGACGGCGTGTCGCTGCGCGCCCTACCAGGGGCTCCTCAACCTCAGGCGCTCGGGGG
>CAMPIC010000203.1 GCA_946886185.1 uncultured bacterium | reverse complement strand
ACGGAGGACTTAAATTCAAGGGGCACAACAAAGTAATGGTGGAGGCGGCGGGAATCGAACCCGCGTCCGAAATGAATTCCCCCAGAACGTCTACGTGCGTGTCCGTTCATTTGATCTCGCCCCGCCAAGCTCCGAACGACAGGATCTCGGAAGGACCAGCCCTGAAAGTTTCGCCGACCGCGTCGGGCACTTGGTCGACTAGCCCGATGTGATTTCGTCTGTTTGCAGCCCAACGAGCCTAGCCACAGCAGACGTGACCGCTAGTTAAGCGGCCAATGCCATTTCAGTATTGGCAGTTGTCTTTTGTCAGAGGATTTACGAGGTCCTGACACCTCGGCACGCAATCCTGGCTTCGCTCACTCCGTCGAATCCAATGCGCCCCCGAAGCCGTGGAACAACCCTATTCGATGCACGATCCTAGCACGTGATCGCGCTCGATCCGAAAAACCGGAAGGAAACCGTCCTGAAGCACGGGACCGAGCGCGCGACCGAATTCCTACGTGTCGGAAGCACCGCGATCGGGATGCCGGTTTCACGACCAATCTGCCCGCTTCCCGGCGCCGCCGGCTGGACGGGCGTTCCTTCGTAGCAGGAAGTTGGTGCGCCGCCAGGGAATCGAACCCCGAACCTACTGATTAAGAGTCAGTTGCTCTGCCAATTGAGCTAGCGGCGCATCGCCGAGCGAGCCGACAAGATACGCATCCACCAACCAGTCGGTCAAGTACGACGTGCGCCGCCCGCCTGCGCCGGCGATCGGGTAGCTCCGCCGCGCCTGGTATGGATGTTGCCCTCTCAACCCTCAGGGGGAATCGAAAGGTCCGGTTTCCATGAGGATTGCCCAGGTACCACCACTCTACGAAGCGGTCCCGCCCAAGCTTTACGGCGGCACCGAGCGGGTCGTCGCCTTCCTGGCGGACGCGCTGGTGGAGCTGGGCCATGAGGTGACGCTCTTCGGCACGGGAGACTCGGTCACCTTGGCCGACCTGGTCGTGGTCCGAGATCGCGCGTTCCGCCTCGACGACAATCCGCTCAAGTCCGATGTCGCCGCGCACCTCTCCATGCTCCACCAAGTCCTGAGCCGGGCCGACGAGTTCGACGTCATCCACTTCCATGTCGATATGCTGCATCTGGCGCTCTTTGAAAAAATCGCGCACCGCACTGTAACTACGTTCCACGGCCGGCTCGACCTCGACGACCTGCCGCGAGCGCTCGCGTGCTGGCCGGAGTTTCCGTACGTCTCCATCTCCGACTACCAGCGCCGTCCTCTGCCCGGGCTCAACTGGATCGGTACGGTGCATCACGGACTCCCTCCCGAGCTGCTCCGGTACTCGCGCGGAACGGGCGGATATCTGGCATTTCTCGGGCGGATGTCGCCGGAGAAGGGGCCGGTCCGAGCGATCGAGATCGCGCAGGCCGCCGGCCTCCCGATCAAGCTCGCGGCGAAAGTGGACCGCCATGATCAGCGCTATTTCGACGACGTGGTTCAGCCGCTGCTCGGGCTTCCGGGAGTCGAGTTCCTGGGAGAGATCGGCGACCGCGACAAGGCGGCGTTCCTCGGAAACGCGGTCGCCGC
Source organism: uncultured bacterium (assembly GCA_946886185.1). Next base: position 4,383 of record CAMPIC010000203.1, on the reverse strand, counting down.
GCTCTTCCCGATCGACTGGCCCGAGCCGTTCGGGCTCGTGATGATCGAAGCGATGGCGTGCGGGACTCCGGTGATCGCGTGGCGGCAGGGCTCGGTGCCCGAGGTCGTCGATCACGGACAGACCGGCTTCATCGTCGAATCGGTCGAAGAAGCGGTCGCAGCGGTCGATCGTCTGTCAGAGCTCGATCGGAGAACGGTCCGGCGCATCTTCGACGAACGATTCACTGCCTCCACCATGGCGAGCAACTATCTGACGCTGTACCAGAAGCTCCTGCGCGAACCGGATCCGATGGACACGGCTCTGTCCGGAGTCCTCGCATGATCCGACCCCGAGAGTCGTCTTCACACGATGCACCCCGCGAATTAGCCAATGTGCCCTCCACTCCCGAATCTCGCGCTCTCGAAGACGAGCTCCGCGAGAGCGAGAAGGACGCCGATCATGCCCCGTTCCACACTCTGCGCGGCGGCAAGGCGTTCGTCCTCTGCGATTCGCACGGCGACATCCTCGCGGGCCAACACGGCTACTTCGTGAAGGACACGCGCATGCTGTCCCGCTTCGAGCTGCTCGTGGCGGAAAAGAAGACGTCGCTCCTCGGCGCCGCCGTGACGCACGACAACGTGATTTTCATGAGCCACCTGACCAATCGACCGCTCCCTCCTTTGGGAGAGCGCTCCATTCCCAAGGGGATCATCCATCTCCAGCGCGAGCGACTCCTGTACGCGGAACGGATCTATGAGCGTCTGAGGCTGAAGAATTACGGCCGGTTCGAGGCGGCGCTCCCGATCCGGTTCCGATTCGCGGCCGATTTCCGCGACATCTTCGAAGTGCAGGGACATCACCGTGCCGCACGCGGCGAGTTCCTGCCGCCGGAGGTGATCAAGAATGGAGTCCGTCTCTCCTATCGAGGGCTCGACGGAGTCACCAGAACGAGCGAGATCCGATTCTCCGTGAAGCCGGTTCGGATCGACGACCGCGAGGCGGAGTTTCGAATCGATCTCGCGATGGGTGCGAGCGCCGACCTCTGGATCGAGATCGGGCCTCCGTTGTCCGACCTCCCGAGCGCGCAGCGATTCGCCGCCGCAGACAAGGATGCGACGCGCCGGATGGCGGCGAAGCGGGCGGAAGGCGCACTGGCGAAAAGTCCCAGTCGTCTCTTCAATCTGTGGATCGAAAAATCCCACGCGGATCTGGTGCTGCTCACATCGAAGCTCGCCACTGGTCCCTATCCCCTCGCCGGGATCCCGTGGTTCGACACCACGTTCGGCCGGGACGGGCTCATCACCGCTTTGCAGACTCTGTGGCTCAACCCGGCACTCTCCCGAGGCGTCCTCAACTATCTGGCCTCGACTCAGGCGCAGGAGACCTCCGCGTTCCGCGATGCCGAGCCGGGCAAGATCTTGCATGAAGCGCGCGAGGGAGAGATGGCGGCGATGGGGGAGGTGCCGTTCCGCCGGTATTACGGAGGCGTCGACGCCACCCCTCTCTTCGTGATGCTGGCGGGTGCGTACCACGAACGGACCGGAGACACTGCTTTCATCGAGGAGATCTGGTCCGCGCTGCAGGCGGCCACCCACTGGATCGAGCGCCGCATCGAAGCGAGCGCTGTCGGATTGGTGGAGTATCGGCGGGCGGAGGAAACGGGGCTTCGCAATCAGGGATGGAAGGACAGCGAAGATTCCATCTTCCACAGCGACGGATCGCTGCCCCGCGGCCCGATCGCGGTGGTGGAAGTGCAGGGCTACGCCTTTGCCGCGTTCCAGGCGATGGCCGATCTCGCGAAGCTGCGGGGCGACTCTGCCTCGGCCGAGCACTGGCGACGGCGCGCGCAGCGCTTGCGAGAGGCGATCGAGAAGCATTACTGGATGGAGGATCGCCGGTTCTACGCGATCGCCCTGGATGGAGATGGACGCCTCTGCCGCGTGGAGGGCTCCAACGCGGGCCACCTGCTCTTCTGCGGCGTGCCCGCTCCCGACCGCGCCGCCAAAGTGGTCGAGCGGCTCGATTCCGAAGCGTTCTCTTCCGGCTGGGGAATCCGCACGCTCGCGAACGATCAGGCGCGTTACAACCCGATGTCCTATCACAACGGATCGATCTGGCCGCACGATACGGCAATCTGCGCCGCAGGTATGGCGCGGTACGGCGCACGCCACCAGGCCGCGGACGTGGTCGACGATCTGTTCGAAGCGGCGCATCACTTCCAGATGCGGATGCCGGAGCTATTCTGCGGATTCCAGCGAATCCACGGACAGGGACCCATTCCCTATCCCGTGGCGTGTCTGCCGCAAGCGTGGGCCGCAGGCTCTCTCTTCATGCTCCTGCAGGCCTGTCTCGGCATCCGGATCGATGGACGAAACCCGGCCGTCCACATCGACCATCCAATCCTGCCGGCGGGGATCGACGTCCTGGAGATCCTCGAGCTATCGGTGGGAAGATCCACGCTCGATCTGCACTTTCATCGTGTGCATGGATCGATCGTGGTCGTGCCGAATCAACGGAGCGGTGAGCCGATCCCGGTGCTCTCGCACCTCTGATCGGGTCGCATCCGCCGTCAGCCGCGTGAGAGTGGCACTGCGACCAGTTCGCTCGCACCTCTCTCTGGCTCGCACCTCTCTCTGGCACCTCTCTGGTCAGACCGCCTTCTCCATCAAGGCCTGGATCTGTTCCGGCTTCGGGTGTCTCGGCATGCTCACCGCGGCGAGCGTATCGGCCACCTGCTTTTCGCTGATCTCGCGGTGCCGGGCGCCGCGCTCGCGCGCCGATTGGACCGCGATGTCATTGATCGAGAGCACGCCGACAAGGCGGCCGCTGTCGCTATCGACGACCGGGAGCCTGCGCACCCGATTCTCTCCCATCAAGGTCGCCGCGGCAGAGATGGGTGCGTCGGCGTTGCAGGAGTACACCGTCGTGCTCATCACCGCGGTCACCGGGATCTCGCTGAGCTGCTTGCCCTGGGTGTAGGCGGCCATGCAGGCGTCGCGATCGGTGATCACTCCCACCGCGCGGCCTCTCTCGTCGACCACCGGCGCGAATCCGCAATCGCAGTCCCAGAAGATCTGGGCAGCCTTGTCCAGCGTGTCCTCCAAACCGCATGCTTTCACGTCTTTCGTCATGAGCTCGGCGACTTGCATATCGAATCCTTTCGTTCACTCGAACCTGCACGTTCCCTGGAGAATCGGCCCCCTCCCCGCGAAGGAGCTCGAGAGCCGAACGTCAATCCGGATGCCAAGGGAGAGACTGTTTCCGCGGATGACCGATCCGGTCGCGAGAGCAGCAGTTGCTGTTTCATGATCGTCTGGATCAGGCGTGGGCTGGGATGTTGCCTCCCTGCCGGTTGACCACGGCGATCCTGAGGATGGGATCCTGCACGGGAAAACCCTGACGGAATGGGTCCGATTTGTACAATGCTTCTCGACTGCCGGGGAGTCGACCGCCTGAACCTTCGGCAGTCCGCGGATTTCCAGCGTGGACATACGTTCGGAAAACGCGACCGGAATAGCGGATTTTCGCACGGAGAGATTCTTGCAGGACGGGGAATAAGGATCGAAACCTCGTCGTGCAGGTCGCGAGAGAAGCTTCCCGGCGAAGGGGAGCAAGGGAGGACAGGATGAGCCCGAACCGGCCCCAAGCAAGAAAGTCGACCAAGGGTGCAGAGACGCGGAAGGAGGTGGGCAAGACGACCCCACCCCCGAAGGCGGTCAGAAGTCGTGGCGCGCGCGAGGAGCTCCGGCGCGAGCGTGACGAAGTGGTGGAGAGTCGCAGGATCCACCGCGCGGTGAAGGATGAGTTCGAAGAGGCGCAATCGCGCGGACTGGGAGTGGACGAAGGGATTCGCCGAATCGACGTCCATACCTCGGAGAGCCCGATTCTCTCCGGCGGCGATATCGACGCGGACTGGAAACGCGCGGATGTGGGAGAGGAGACGGTCGGCGGCACCGTTTCGACGCCCGATCAGGATGTGGTGGACGAGCTCGGAGAAGCCGCGGGCGTGGAATACGCCGACAACGAGCCGCTCGATCCGGAAGAGAAGATCCTGCGGCGGGATCGCGAGCGATGGGAGCTGAATCCTGCCTCTTCGGAAGCTTTCCAGGAGAACCAGCGCGAACGCGATGAGGAGTTGGAGATGGCTCCCCGGAAGAGCGCGGGCATGCGTGGCGCGGCGAAAACGCAGGTGAAACCCGCATCTGCGAAAGGCGCTCCGTCCAAGCCCGCATCCGCAAAGGGCGCCAAGGGAAAGCCCGCTTCCACGAAGCCCGCAGGCAAGCGGACGCAACCTCCGGGGCGCGGCAAACAGCGCTGAGTTTTCGGTGCGGCGCGTTGTGCCGGGTATGCGCAGTCTGCCGGTCAGCCGGCCTTGAGCCGCGATCCTGGGCGCAACCGCTGGG
>CAMPIC010000202.1 GCA_946886185.1 uncultured bacterium | reverse complement strand
AGCGAGAAGCCCATCGCGAAGTAGATGAAGGCGTGGTTCACGTGATAGTGGAACGCCTCCGCGGTCAGCATCACTCCGATCAGCAGCAGGAACGAAAGAGCGAGCATCTTGATGGTCGGATGCTTCTCGATGAAGGCGCTCACCGTTTCGGCGAAGATCATCATGATGACCACCGCGATGACCACGGCCGCGACCATGACCGCGAGCTCCTTGGCCATACCCACCGCCGTTATCACGGAGTCGAGCGAGAAGACGAGGTCGAGGAGCATGATCTGGAAGAGCACCGAGCTGAATGACACCTTGCGCGGCGGTTTGGCGGGGTCCACGACGTGATCTCCCTCCACGCGGTGGTGGATTTCGAAGGTCGACTTCGCGATGAGGAAGAGTCCGCCTCCCCCAAGGATCAGATCCCGCCCGGAGAAGTCATGGCCGAAGAGGTTGAAGAATGGCTCGGTCAGCCCAATGATCCATTTGATGGAAAACAGCAGCAGGATGCGCATCCCCATCGCGAGCAAAAGCCCGAGCCGGCGCGCGGTGGCCTGACGCTCCTTGGGCAGGCGGCCGGTGAGGATCGCGATGAAAACCACGTTGTCGATCCCCAAGACCACTTCCAGGCTGGTCAGGGTCAGCAGCGCAATCAGGTTTTCCACTGTGAACAGCTCGCCCATCGGCATCCTCCGGATCGGTTCTATCACAGGCGGCGACTCGCCGACCGCATTCGGAGAGAGAGGGTATGGGGTCGAGAAAGGGAACGAAAGCGCGAACTCGAACGGTGCGCGAACGCGAGGTCGCTGTCCGATGCTCGCTCAGATCGGCTGGCTGCAGGCGCTGGGCGCTCCGTTGGCGCGCCCAGCGCCAACGCGAGGACGCGGGCCGGGGGCGGACTCGACATCGACTCGTTCGCGCACCACGGGAAGCTGCTCTTGGGAACGCGGCGTCCGATCTTGATCCGCCCGGAAGCCTTCGCAGTCAAACCTGAGGGGGCGATGTCTGGGTCCGCTTCAGTCCGTCCGGCGCATACGCAACCGTAGTTCTCCGGAAATCATGCAGGTCTGAAACGGTGGGGAACCTTCCGGACCGGGGGTGACACCTTCGTGTCTCCTCTTGGACTCGCGAGCCGTCTCTCCAAAGCGGTGAATGCAGTGATGACGTCGGGCACTTCGAAGGCGCGGTTCCGCCGGCCGAGCGTGATTTGGGTGAGAATCCCGGCATCGACGAGACGGTCGATCGCCTCGTTGGTGGACTGAAATGAGCGCCCGATCAAAGACGCCGCGCTGGCGGCCGTCACGATGGGAGCCCCGGGGAGCCGATCGATCAAGAGATCTGCCGCAGACTTCGACCGTATGCGGCCGAGTCGTTCACGCCAACCGGTCTGTAGCTGGACGATGCGAGCCTCGAAGGTCAACGCATCCTCGGCAGCCCGCCGGCATGCCTTCGAGAAAAACGCGACCCATTGGTTGAGGCCGGCCTGTGCGTCTTTCGAGCGCGCGCTGCCGCGGTATCGAGTTCGCGTCAGTCCCTCTACATAGTCTCGAGACCAAGTGGCCAGGATCAAGGAGACGGGAACCAGCACTCGTCGGGACTGCCCGCGACGGATGAGCACCAGGTGAATTAGCGCTCTACCGACCCGTCCGTTTCCATCGACGAAGGGATGAATGGTTTCGAACTGAGCATGCGCGATCGCCGCCTGTGCCACCGCCGGCAGAGCATCTCGGTTACAAAAGGAAGCCAGGTCTTCGAGGAATGCTCCGACGCGCTCCGGTGGGGGTGGAACATAGGCGGCCGAGCAGGGATTGTAGCTACTCCCGCCGATCCAATTCTGCTCCTGGCGAATCTGGCCGGCGTGCTCCGTTAGGCGAGTGTCAGCGAGCAATCGACGATGCGTCTCGAGGATGTGGTCGACAGTGATCGCATGGCCATTCGTTTCGTTCGAGATCTCCTCGATAGACCACTCCATCGCTTCGATATTGGCGAGCACCTCCTCGGCCATGACATCTCGGTGAAGTTCCCCAAGGTCCCGAGCCATCTCGGCACGAAGCAGCCGTCGGCTCCCGATTTCCAGCCCTTCGATCCTGGACGACGCCACGGACTCTGCACGCAGAAGCAGCCGCGCCAATGCCTCTGTGTTGACCAGGGCGGATGCTTGCGCATCCAGTCTCTCGATGGCCCGCTCCGCGTCCGCTATGTCCGCAGCCACATCGCCGTCGAACCGGATCGTCCGGTCCAGCAACGGATCGGGGAGATAGCAGTCGTAGTCGCAGGACTTTCGATCCCGTCGAGTGAGTCCCTCGGCGATCGAACTGTCCCAGCGCTTTCGGAGGAATCGGGCCATTCGGAGCTCCTTATTCCATGTTATTCCATAACCCTGAACAAGGCTAGGCTTTCTTAGGGAGGCTCGGAAGCGCTGACCGACCCGGCCGAGGTCGCGAAGTACTACTTCGGCACCAATCTCGAATCGACATGGCGCGTCGGCTCGCCCATCACGTTCGAGGGCGAATGGCAAGGGAAAGCGTACAAGGACAAGGCTGAGGTGCTCGCGTTCGACGCGCCGCGGAAGCTCTCCTACACGCACTTCAGCCCGCTGATGGGCAAGCCCGACACGTCGGACAACTACCACACGATCACCATCACCCTCGCGCCGTCGGGAACGAGCACGCGCGTCACACTCGAGCAGGACAACAACGCCACCGAGGACGCCGACGGAGCGGGATCGAGGGTTGTGGCTTGGCTATCGACGGTCGGGCACTAACGGCGCAGCACCTTGAGCACCCGAGATTCCGATCCCAAAGTCGCCCGGACGAAGTAAACGCCAGGCGCCACGGCGCGTCCCATGGAGTTTCGTCCATCCCACGACAACTGAAGTCTGCCCGCGGGGTGCGGTCCGCGATGGAGCTGACGCACCTTGGCGCCCGCGACATCGAACACGACTACGTCGACCGGACCAGACGAGGGCAGCTGGAAGGAGACGAGGCTGAAGGCAGAAGCCGGATTGGGCACCACCTCCAACGCCTCGAAATCAGCAGAGAGCGGATCCGGATCGACCGAAGCAGGCGTCATCCCAGCGATGCGATACCCGATTCTCTGCATGGCAAACGCCTCACGAAAGATCGATCCTCCCAAGACCGTGAGGTCCGGCAGAGCACTCACGAATGCGCTCGTCTCGGGCGTGCTGTCGTTCGCCACCGCGAATCCGGAAGGATCGAGCACCGTCCCGTCCGGTAGGAGCCGCGCCGCGAAGAGGTCGCCTCGCGGTTGCTCGTGCTCCTCGTCGGCGCGATCGTCGACCCACTCCACGAAGAACTGGGTACCGTCCCAGGCTGGGACCGGCTGCCGCTGCCGTCCTGGCTCGGTAGAGAGCGGCTGCTCCGAGTCGTCCAGGAATGCGCGATCGAATCCGACCCGGCGGTAGACCACGTCGTTCTCGTGCGTGTATGCGATGAGCGCCACGTCGGTTCCGGCCGAAACGTGCGGGAAAGATCCCGTGTGTGTGCTCACGATGAACCGGCTCCCGAAGAAGCCGTCGAGTCGCACGATGTTGCCGTCCACATACGGCGTCGGATTGTCTGGGTCGGATGACGTTCCCACGTCACCACCCAACCCGAATCGAACCCATCCACCTTCGGAATGGTGGAGTAGCTGCCACCTAGTTGCATCGGAGCCCCGATCACGGCAGCATCACCCGCGTCGAAGCGAATCGCCATCGGAAGACGGATATGGTTGATCGGCTCCTCGGACGCCACGACGAGGAAGAGGCCGCCGGAAGCGCCCACATCCGGCATGTTGCCCGCCAGCATCGACAGCGGCGTCGTGTCGAGCACCTGTCCGAGCGCGCTCAACCGCTTGCCGTAGACGTGGCGTTCGTCGGCATTTTCCCACACCACCAAGTACGTGGAACCATCCCAAGAGACGGCCGGCCACTGGATCTCGGGCCCGCCACGCATGACCTCGATCGGATCGGCGTCGATCGGAAACCCGGCGTCATCCAAGCGCTGAGCCAGAACGCGGACGTCAACGCTGGAGTCGCTCAGGTACACCACCATGTGGCCGGCGCCGTTCTCGGTCGCATCCGGCCGGCTCTGACGCGGCGCGCCCAAGGCAACGTAGTACGAAGCGCTCGGCGTTCCCACGTCCGAAATCTGCGCGCCCATGATGTCGCGCCGATCTTCGTAGCCGTGCGCATTGCGATCGTCCTGCCAGAGTACGACAGCGCCTCCTTCTGCCCGGCCGGCTACCACGGAGTAATCGGAGTGCGGTGCACCGTTTGCGACCAGGATCTCGTTCTCCAGAACGGTCCCGTTCTGCGCGACCCTCGCCGCGCGCAACGTGGTAGGGACTCCCAAACCTTCCTCGTAGGTGACGATGAACTGCGTGCCGTCCCAGGCGACCGAAGGGTGATAGCGGCCGAATCCGTTCGGATCGGATACTTCGATCCCGCCTGCGACGGTTCCGGACGGGCTGACCCGCGCTCCCAGGACGCGGTATTGCACGAAGGTTTGGTCACTGAAGACGACGAAGAACTGCGTCCCGTCCACCGCGATATTCGCGGTGCGGCTCGTCAAACCGGATGGGCTGATACGGAACGGCACTCCGATCGGGGTCGCATCGACCGAGATGAACTGCCCATAGACCGCGACCCCAAACTCGGTGAAGGTGACGAGGTAGCGGTCGCCGAGAAAAGCCATGTCCCAGAGCTCGGGATAGTAGCTGTTGCTCGGTGGATTGCGGACGTCGACGCCTCCGGGATCGAGCACGACCCCCTGCGGGGAGATTCGGGTTCCTTCGAGCGTGAACACGCCCCGGGCAGTGTCCAGATCCCTCCAAACCACGAACCAATCGGTGCCGTCACTCGCCACCGCCGGGTAGCGCACGCCGTCCATCGTGGCGGCGAGATCGACGACGATCGGCGGATCGTCCAGTAGCGCTCCTTCCGCGGAAACTCGCGCCGCGTAGATGTTGATGCGCTTGTTGCCGAATGGGTCCACCACCGCCTGGCCGTGCCAGACCACCAGCCAGTTCTCTCCATTCCACGCCACGTCGGGTTGATCCTGATTGAGCACCTGTTGGGCGATCGGGATGGGGGTCGTGTCGATCACGTTGCCAGCAGCGTCGAGTCGAGCGGCATAGATGTCCCACATACTGCCGAGATCGAGCACGTCGTACGGTCCGCTGGTCAGATTCGAGACTCGCGTCTGGATCGTGCGTTCATCCACCCAGACCGCCAGGAACTGATCTCCTCCCGAACAGAGAGCCGGAGTGTGTTGATCGCCCGCAGCAGGACCGATCGTTTGATCTCCGGGCAGGAACAAAAGGGGCGAGAGTCCTGGCTCTGCTGCGCCGCCAAGCCCCCATGATCCGGTCAATCCTGCCAGTACGAGCAACGGGGTTGCGAACCGGGGACGGTGCCATCCTGGAATATGAAAACCCATCTTCCGAACCTCCTATTTTGAACCTCCTCGACGGGGGACCGTTGCATTCGACGGAATTCCTCACGCGCTAGAGGAGATGGAGACGGCCATCGAACATTCGCGAGCGAGGACACCTACACGCAACACCAGCACCTTCGGGGAGGTCCACGAAGGCGACACAGGGTGCGAAACGGGGAACGCGCGTTCGAGTTCGCGTCCCTCGCATTCTCGGTCTCGATCTACTTGTGTAGAGGGATGCGGGTCGAGCTTTGATATACGCGATTTCCCCGAGCTGCGGATTTGATCGCGACGCTCCGTGCGGCGACGCGGTTCCATAAAGACTCCTTTCGGCGACCTAGCGCGACCGACTGCTGAATCTCATCGAGCGTGTCGTAGAAAAGCCGACAAGGTGGATTAACGTGCCAGAGGGCCGCGGCGCTCGGGCGAACACGTGGTCAACCTGACGACCGTCACCACCTCGGTTCGGGACTTCACCATCCACATTGTCGAATTCTGGTTCGCCGAGCAGCTCGCGGAGGATTTCAGGACCGCGGGCA
>CAMPIC010000201.1 GCA_946886185.1 uncultured bacterium | reverse complement strand
CCTCCGAAGGTATCCTCGCTGGTGGGAGGATTCGCGTCTTTGCCGCCGCCGCCAACGTTGTCCGTGTTCCGGGGCGGGCTGCCGCCGTTCTCGGAACCATCGTCCAACGCGGGCGGATCAACCTGGAGCGGCACGTGATTGTCGTCGTCGTCGAGCAGCATCTTCTGGGGTGCGGTGGTGTCGCTCACGGAGCAGGCCGTCAGCGAGGTGAACAGGATTCCCGCCAAAGGCAAGACGGCCAAAGCCGCCGAGAATCCAAAACGATTTCTTCCTTGGACCTTCATCATTTCCTCTCCCGTCTGGGCGGTGGATAGCGCCCTTGTTGAGAGAAAGGAAGGAATTCGTGTGCCATGACGCAATTATCGGGCAAAAGCGAAGGGTTGCGTGTGGGACAGGGTCTTTCCGGTGAGGGATTCGCCCAGGTGCGTGGGGTCGATTGACTCGCTGCGCCGAACCTAAGTTGCGCGGCGCCAGCTACCGAGTCCCGGCGACGGAGAACAGCCCAATTGGGCCTGGTCACCCGCTGCGGCTCGAGCGAGCCGTGCCGGAGCGGTGCGAGGGTAGGCCGAATTCGCTCCGATTTCGCAAGCCGGCGTGCGTTTCGCACGACGATCTCTACAGGTCATGGTCAGAAGGAGTTGTCAACGGGGGTACAGGAGTGACCCAGCGAGGGGGGCGCTTCTCGAAGAACGCGCGCATTCCTTCCTGCGCTTCTTCCGAAGCGCGGAGCCGCGCGATGCGCTTCGCCGTCTCCGCGAAGATGGGATTCTCGCCTTGCAGCGGCAACGAGGCCGCGACCGAGGCGACAAGAGACTTGGCCTCCCGCGCCGCCTGAGGAGCGGCGGCGAGGAGCGCGCCGAATGCTCGGGCGACCGAATCGTCGAGCTCGGCGGGAGCGACTACCTGATCGACCAGACCGATGCGCAACGCCTCCTGGGTGCCGAAGCGGACTCCGGTGGGGAAGTGCGCGCGGGCGTGCGCCGCGCCGATGCGCTCGATCACGAACGGAGAAATGACGGCCGGCAAGATGCCGAGCCGCGCTTCCGTGAAGCCGAAGATCGCTTCGCTCGAAGCGATGACGAGATCGCAGGCCGCCAACAGTCCCGTCCCGCCTCCCAGCGCTGCTCCGTGCACGCGCGCGATCACATAGTGCGGACACTCGCGGATGGAGCGGAGCATCGCGGAGAGGCGCTGCGCGTCGGCGAGATTCTCCTGTTCGCCCCAGCTCGCGATCGAGCGCATGTATTCGAGATCGGCTCCCGCGCAGAACGACTTCCCGACCGAGGAGAGGAGCACGCCTCGAAGATCCGCCTGGCTCGCTTCGGTGAACGCGCTCTTCAGCGCGGCGATGAGCTCCGGATCGAACGCGTTGTGGACGTCCGGTCGCTGCAGCCGGATCTCACGGATCGGACCATGGTCGATGATGGCGAGCTTGTTCATGAGGACCTCTACATCCGGAACACGGGGAAGCGTGTCTCCGGGATGGGGGCGTTGAGCGCCGCCGAGAGCGCGAGAGCCAGCGCCGCGCGGGTTTCGCCCGGCTCGAGGACCCCATCGTCCCACAGGCGCGCGCTCGAGTAGTAGGGATGCCCCTCGCGTTCGTACTTGTCGAGGATCGGACGGCGGATCTCCTCCTCCTGTTCGGGGGAGAGCTCCTGCTGCTTGGCCGCGAGCTGGTCACGCTTCACCGTCACGAGCACGCTCGCGGCTTGCTCGCCTCCCATGACCGAGATGCGCGCGTTGGGCCACATGAAGAGAAAGCGCGGTCCGTACGCGCGGCCGCACATGCCGTAGTTGCCCGCTCCGAAAGAGCCGCCGATGATCACCGTGATCTTCGGCACCGCCGCGGTCGCGACCGCTTGCACGAGCTTGGCTCCATCCTTGGCGATTCCGCCCGACTCGTATTTGCTGCCGACCATGAACCCGGTGATGTTCTGCAGGAAGAGGATCGGAACGCCGCGCTGCGCGCAGAGCTCGATGAAGTGGGCTCCTTTGACGGAGCTTTCGGAGAAGAGGATGCCGTTGTTCGCGACGATTCCGATCGGATAGCCGTGCAGATGCGCGAAGCCGGTCACGAGCGTGGTTCCGTAGAGCGCTTTGAATTCGTGAAAGCGGCTTCCGTCCACGAGACGCGCGATCACTTCGCGGACGTCGAACGGGCGGCGCAGATCGGCCGGAAGAACGCCGTAGATCTCCTCGGACGGATAGGCGGGCTCCTCCGGCGCGCGCACCGCGAGAGTCACGCGCTTGGTCCAGTTGAGGTGGTGCACGATGGAGCGCACGATCTCCAGCGCATGCGCATCGTCCTCGGCCATGTGATCGGTCACCCCGGAGATGCGCGAGTGGACGTCCGCGCCTCCGAGATCTTCCGCGGAGACTTCTTCTCCGGTCGCGGCCTTCACCAGAGGCGGACCGGCGAGGAAGATGGTGCCGTTTCCTTTGACGATCACCGATTCGTCCGACATCGCCGGCACGTATGCGCCACCGGCGGTGCACGAGCCCATCACCGCGGCGATCTGCGGGATCTTGTTCGCGGAGAGCTGCGCCTGGTTGTAGAAGATCCGACCGAAGTGCTTTTCATCCGGAAACACCTGATCTTGCAGAGGGAGGAACGCGCCTCCGGAGTCGACCAGGTAGATGCAAGGAAGCCGGTTCTCGAGCGCGATCTCCTGGGCGCGGATATGCTTGCGCACCGTGATGGGGTGATAGGTGCCGCCTTTGACCGTGGCGTCGTTGGCCACGATCATGCACTCGACGCCCTCGACTCGTCCGATTCCGGTGACGATCCCGCCCGCCGGCACCCAATCCTCATAGAGCTCGTGCCCGGCCAGGGGAGAAAGCTCGAGGAACGGGCTGTTGCGATCGAGCAGGCGCTCGATGCGGTCGCGCACGAAGAGCTTGCCTCGCGACTCGTGCCGCGCTCGCGCTTCATCCGATCCGCCCGCGCGCGCCCGCGCGTGGAGATCGCGCAGGTCGTCGCGAAGCTTCAGATGGTGCGCGCGATTGGCCGCGAACTCGGGGCTCGTCGTATCGAGCTGGGAGGAGAGAAATTCCATTCTGATTCCGTTTCGGTCCGAGACCAGGATCTACGTTCGGCTCCAGCACCACACCGGCGCGAGGTCGTGAGAGCGGAGCCTGGACATCGGAGTCGGACGGTAGCAGTCGGCCAGCAAACACGGCAACACCGACCAGAACGATGGGCGCACGGCAAAAGCACCTGCGCTCACATCTGCTTACGGTTGACGCAGCATGGTCGGATCCACCTTCCTCGACTCCGATTCGTATCATCAGTCGATCGACCGCATCCGAGTGACCGACTGGATCCCACCGAGTTGACCTGATCGCTCAGTCCGACTCGCACTGGTTGTTCCAGTCAGGAGTTTCCCGTATCCTTCTTTCCACGTTCCTGAGAGATGCCCGCACGGATCTCTCGCGATTGCGATCGAGCGGCTCGCGGCCGGGCAGCCGTCCGACGCTCCTGCGCTCTCCATCATCGTCGGGTTCTCAGCGCGAAGCGCCCGTCGCTTTCCAGGAAGGACACCCCACTCATGTCGAAGCAACTGGCCTTGTGTGCGATCGCGATGGCCCTGTGTGCAACGTCCGCGAATGCTCAAGATTGGACACAGCTCGCGGACATGCCCGGACCGGGCCGCCACCACGCCGTCACGTTCGTGCTCGATGGCTACGGCTACGCCGCGACCGGCACCACCACCTCCACCGGCACGAGCGACGACTTCTATCGATACGATCCGAGCACCAATACCTGGGAGATCCTGCCCGACTTCCCGGGACCGGATCGCAGCTATGCCTACGGCGGAACGTACGGCAACAAGGCGTATCTGGGATTCGGAATCGCCGGGGTCTACCTGAACGATCTGTGGGAGTACGACCCGGAAGACGGAGCCTGGACGCAGCTCGCGTCTCTGCCCGGTGCGGGACGGACGCATCCCGCGTTCATCATCACCGACGACGGCAAGATCTTCGTCGGGACGGGAGGCGGCGCCGGCGGCAACCTTCGCGACTGGTGGGAATACAGCATCGCGAACAACACCTGGGTCCGGAGAGCGGATCTGACCGGTCCGACGCGCCATCATCCGTTCTACTTCAACATCGGGAACGTGCCGTACGTCGGGTTCGGACATGGCGCGCTGATCTACAACGATTTCTACCGCTTCGATCCGGTGAACTTGACCTGGACGCGGATGCAGGACTTCCCCGCCGAAGGGCGCGTTGCGGGGACCCAGTTCTCCTACGGGGGCAAGGGATACGTGCTGAGCGGGCAGGGCGACGATCACGATTCCCTGCCGACCGGTGAGTTCTGGGAGTACGACCCGGCCGCTGACAGCTGGGTCCAGCTTCCTCCGCATCCGGGCTCCGGCCGATGGGCTCCGGCCAGCTGGGTCATCGACGGCGTGGTCTACATCATGTCGGGAACGAGCACCGTGCGGCAGGAGCACGACCTCTGGAAGTACGAGCTGCGCGATCCCTCGAGCACGGGTGGCGCGGACGGGCGCGAGCTGGCGTTGACGCTCTATCCCAATCCGGTGATGGGCGATCGCATCCAGATGCTGCGTCTGCCCGAGGGATTCGAGGATGCGTCCGTGCGTCTCCTCGGTGCAGATGGACGCCGTATCGGAACGCTGCAGAACGACGGTGTCGCGCTGCAGCTTCCGCAGGGATTGAGCACGGGGAAATACTTCCTGACCTTCTCCGCGCCCAGCGGCATCGTGTCTCGATCGATCACGGTAATGCGGTAAACGCCCGGGCTGGCGGCTGAGAACCGGCTGCCAGTCCAACCCGGGATGCGATCAAAAAACTGGACTGGCCGCTGATAACCCGGCGGCCGGTCCATCCCGGGATGCGATCAGAAACTGGACTGGCCGCTGATGACTCGGCGGCCAGTCACACTTCAGGGCGCTGATGAGGCGCGGTGCAGGCGACGAAGCCGCTGCGGAGTCCCGGCTTTCCGTGAAGATCCGGTCGAAGACGTTCTGAGGAGAGGACGTATCAGTAGCGGGGCAGCTCGGGCTGGATCTCGTCGGCCCAGGCGAGGATCCCGCCGCGCAGGCTGCGCACTCGCGAATAGCCGGCGGATACCAGGAAGTCGCGCGCAGCCAGACTTCGCATGCCGCTCCGGCAGTAGACCACGATCTCGTCCTCGTGCCCGATCTCGTTCAAACGGCGTTCCAGCTCGGGAAGCGGGATGAGGCGCGCTCCCTCGATTCGGCAGAGGTCCCACTCGGGGCGGTTGCGCACATCGATCAACGAAATCGGCCGTCCTTGCTGAAGCAGCGCATTCAGTTCTTCCGGCTCCAGTTCCACTTCGCCTCCCTCTCTGTTCGAGCTCACCGGGGCCGTCCCGCAAAACACTTCATAGTCGATCAGCTCCCGGATGGTGGGGTTGGTTCCGCAGATCGCGCACGCCGCATCCTTGCGGAGATTCAGCTCGCGAAAGCGCATCGAAAGCGCGTCGTAGAGGAGCAGTCTTCCGATGAGCGGCTCGCCGGTGCCGAGGATCAGCTTGACCGCCTCGGTTGCCTGGATCATTCCGATCACTCCCGGGAGGACGCCGAGGACGCCGCCTTCAGCGCAGCTCGGAACGAGTCCCGGTGGAGGAGGCTCGGGGAAGAGGCAGCGATAGCACGGACCGCGCTCCGCCCAGAAGACCGAGGCTTGCCCTTCGAACCGGAAGATGGAGCCGTACACGTTCGGCTTGCCGAGGAGCACGCAGACGTCGTTCACGAGATAGCGCGTCGCGAAGTTGTCGGTGCCATCGATGACGATGTCGTAGCCCGGTATGATCTCCATCGCGTTCTTTGAAGTGAGCGCCACTTCATGACACTCGACCTGCACGTTCGGATTGATCTCGGCGATCGAGTCGCGCGCGGACGCGAGCTTGGATCGCCCGACGTCGGACGTGCCGTGGATGACCTGGCGGTGGAGGTTGGTGTGGTCGACGACGTCGAAGTCGACCAGTCCGAGGCGCCC
>CAMPIC010000200.1 GCA_946886185.1 uncultured bacterium | reverse complement strand
CAGATCGCACGTGTGACCGCGCTGCGCGCTGCTCGCGACGGCGGCGCCGTCGAGCGTGCTCTGAAAGCCCTCGAGAACGGCGCGGTATCGCAGGAGGCGAACCTGCTGGAGCTTTCGGTGGAAGCAGCCCGCGCCGGCGCCACTGTCGGAGAGATGTCGCAGGCCCTGGAAAAGGTGTTCGGACGCCATGAAGCCGCGATTCGAGCGGTTTCCGGAGTGTACAGTCGAGAAATGGTCAACGATCCAAACGTGGCGCGCATCCGGGCTCGCGTCGAGCGATTCCTGGAGCAGACAGGCCGCCGGCCGCGCATTCTCGTCGCGAAGATGGGACAGGATGGACACGATCGGGGGCAGAAGGTGATCGCGACCGCCTTCGCCGATCTCGGGTTCGACGTCGACATCGGCTCGCTCTTCCAGACTCCGGAAGAGACCGCGCGCCAGGCAGCGGAGAACGACGTCCATGTGGTGGGCGTGAGCTCGCTCGCGGCCGCCCACCGCACCCTCGTGCCGCAGCTCCGCGATGCATTGGCGGCGCTCGGCCGGAGCGACATCCGGATCGTGGTGGGAGGCGTCATCCCACCGGATGATCACGCACTGCTTCTCGAAGCAGGCGCGATCGCGGTTTTCGGACCCGGAACCGTAATCGCCGAAGCAGCAGGCCAAATCCTCGATCGTCTCGACGCAGACTGAGCGAGTCTCTACAGCGAGGTCGGCCGAGCAAGTGCCCTACGGCGAGGTCGGCCGGGCAAGTGCCCTACCGTGACGTCGACTGAGCAAGCTCCCTACGGCGAGGTCGGCTGAGCAAGGTTCTTACAGCGATGTCGGCTGAGCGGATCTCCTAGAGCGGCGTGCCGCCGGCGCGCGCGATGGCGTCGGCGTAAAGCGCGAGCAGCTCGGAGCGTTGGACCGATCCGACCAGATGCATCTCCTCGAGGGAGTCGACCACCGGGATGTTCCGCAGCTCACTCCCCAACACCATCGCCAACACTTCCACCAGCCTCTGTTGCGGGACGAGACACGGAGGAGGCGGGCGCATCACGTCGTAGGCGATCACGATCGACACCTCCTCCCCCGGATCGAGAAACTCCTTGAGGTCCTGGAGAGCGACCATTCCCACGAGCCGCATCTCGGCATCCACCACCGGAAAGTAGTTGTTGGAGGTAGCGAGAAATCGCTTGGCGATGGAACGGAGCGGTTCGTCGACGCGCAGCGGCGGAACCGGCGGGCGCATCACATCCCCCACCGTCTGCTCGGTGGCCGCGCCCGTATGATCGGTCTCGCGCCTCTGCGCCAATTCCTGCAAATGCCGCGTCTCCGCGTAGACCGAGAGCGGATGGAGACGCCTCGCCACGAGCGCCGAAACCACGCACCCCAGCATCACCGCCGGCATGAGCGAGTAGTCGAGCGTGATCTCGAACACCATGATCACGGCGAGCAGCGGAGAATGCGTGGTGCCGGCCAGGACACTGCTCATCCCGACGAGAGCGAACGCGGCCGTGGGAAGCTCGGTGGCCAATCCCGCGTAATGGAGGAGCGATCCGCACACGCTTCCGAGAGCGGTGCCGAGAAACAGGGTCGGCGTGAACACGCCCCCCACCGCTCCCGATCCCACCGTGATCAAGGTCGCGGCGAGCTTGGCGAAGAAGAGGCCGATGAGGAGCGGCAGCAGGTAATGATCCTGCAGGATGCGATTGGCCGCGAGATAGCCGTTGCCCCACACCTCGGGATACTCGATCGCGATGATTCCGACGAGCAGCCCCCCCAGCGCCATGCGCGCGTAGAGCGGCGCATGGATCCTGGAGAAGAGAGATTCGCTCGCGTGCAGCGCTCGCAAGAAGAACGCTCCGAGGAGTCCACACAGGCTGCCCAGCACGAGGAACCAGGGAAGATCCTCGATCCGCGTGAAAGAGAACGCGGGCACCTCGTAGAGCGGATCCATTCCGAAGAATCCGCGCGAGACCACGCACGAGACCGCCGATGCCGTCACGAGCGGCGCGAACGTGGTCATGGAGAAGTTTCCCAGGACGATCATTGCGGCGAACACCGCGCCCGCGATCGGCGCGTTGTACGGAGCGGCGATCCCGGCAGCCGCTCCGCATGCGACCAGCAGCCGGAGCCGGTAAGGCGGAGACTTGGCCACCTGACCGAGTTGTGACGAGAACATCGCGCTGAGCTGGGTGATGGCTCCTTCGCGACCGATCGAGCCTCCGGAGACGATCGTGCAGAGAGACGAAATCGCTTTCACCATTCCCGCGCGGAAGGAGAGACGGCCATCGCCTACCGCCACCGCTTCGAGCAGGTTGGTCGTTCCGGTACGACCCGCGACCCGATGGCCGATCACCAGAACCAGACCGGCCAGCAACCCGCCCGCAGTGGTGGACACGATCCGCTGCCAGTCCGCCAGTTCCGCCGCGACCTCGATCGGGTCTCCCCGATGACGCAAGAAGAGGCGCATCGCAAGATCAGTGGCGACATAAAACGCGAGATTGATCAGACCGCCGGCGATTCCGACCAATCCCGCGAGCAGCAGATGGATGGCTTCATCGCTGATCCGGATGCGCTGGCGAAGCCGGAGCAAACGCCGCCAGTGACGGCGCGCGACCACCCGGACTTGTCGCGGCAGGTCAGCCACGGCGCGACGGCGCCTGTCGTGACCGCGTCACGCGAGGCACGCGCTTCGGTGTTCGAACGGTCGAAAGCGACATGCGACCAAAATAAGCGCAATCGCCCGTTCATGTCGGAGATGGCCGCCCGGGCCTGTCACGGCTCGTCGCTCGCCGTGTCAAAGACATCGCCAGCCACGCCGTTGCTGACCATCCCGTCTCCATGCCGAATCGCCGGCTCGCGTAGCGGCGATGGCGCCAACCGGGGCCGTGGCTCAGTGCGGAGCTTGCGCGCGCAAGTAGCAGGTCAGGGTCGTGCCTTCTCCCAGGACGCTCGCCACCTCGAGATCGCCTCCCATGGTGCGTGATACGCCCCGCGCCACCGCCAGTCCGATTCCGAGGCCGGAGTGCCGGCGCGTCATCGATCCGTCTCCCTGCACGAACGGTTCGAAGACCGATTCGAGGCGATCCCGGGCGATACCGGGCCCTTCGTCCGCCACCGAGATCGTCACCCAGTCGGTCCCGGCGCGCGTCTCCTTCCCCACCTCGATCGCGATCGTCGATCCCTCGGGGGTGAACTTGCACGCATTGTCGACGAGAGCGTCCAGCACCGAGGTCAATCCCCGCGGATCCGCCCAGGCGATGGTGCGCGACTCTCCGGGATTCAGGAGCAGCTCCCGCAGTCCGTGGTGCACACCCGGCTTGCGGCGGGTGCACCAAACCTCGAGGAACTTGTCGAGATCCATCAGCTCGCATTCCGGCTCGCAACGCGCCTCCAGCGAGCCGAGCTCGAGCACCGAGGCGATCAGCTTGGAAAGCCGGGCGGCGCTTTCGTGGATGCTGTCGACGATCTCGTCGCGCTCCGGCAGATGTTGATCCGCGAGCAGATCGGCGCATCCGATGATCGCGCTCAGGGGCGTGCGCAGCTCGTGATGCACGTTGCGCAGGAACTGGTCTTTGAGCTCCTCGAGCTCGCCTTGCGCTTCATTGGCCAGAGCGAGCTGGCGATTGCTCTCCGCGAGATTCTGCCGAGCGCGGGCATTCTGCACCATGATCCCGAGGAGCGCGGTCGTCGACTGCAGGAGCTGCAGATCCAGCTCTCCATACGATGCGCCGTCGACGCGCTGCCCGAGAGCGAAAATCCCCAGGAGCTCCGCGCCTCCCAGGACCGGGAGCAACACGACGAAGTCGCCGTCCGCGGCGAGCCGGTGCGTCGCGGGAGACGCGGTCAGATCTTCGAGAAGAACCGGACCGGACCGGCGGCGAACCAGCTCCAACACCGGCCCTCCCGCGGCCATGGTGAGCGCGCGGGTGCGGCGGCGAGGCACTCCCTTGGCCCGAGCGAGGACGAGGGCGTTCGGATCGGTCGGACTCACGAACCAGATCGCGCCGCGGCGCGCGCCGATCTGCCCCATGACGCTGAGGAGCACGGTGTCGACGATGCCATAGAGATCCGCGGCTTGCGCGAGATGCCGGCAAAGCTCCATCAACGCGAGCAGATTGTGCTCGCGGCGCGCCACCAATCTCAGGAGCGCGGCATTCTGCGCCGGCTCCGCTGCGGGCTTCATCAGCGGTTCCATCAGGCGGCCCTCCTGAGGCAAGCGAGCGCCTCTTCTTCGGTGTCCACGAGCGTGAGGAAGTCGTTCAGGTTCATCAGATCGAGGACCGTCCGCACTTCGGGCGCGGGTTCCGCACAGATGAATTCGAGTCCGCCGTCGCGGAGCAACTCGGTGGTGGAAAGGAGGACGCCGATGCCGCTGGACGTGATGAAGGAGATATTGGCGAGATTCACGATCAGATGCTTTTCCTGCCCCGCGGCCTCCTGGCACTGGGCGTCCAACTGCCCGGCGCTGTCGCTGTCGAGCGGACCGGTCACGCGCAGGATCACATAGTCCTTGGCCTCTATCCGAACGATCGTCAATTTCGGCATCACAACTACCTCCAGGCGACGCGCCGGCCGTTTCAGGCGGCGGCGCGGTCCAGTGCATGCTTTCTGGCTGGCATCATCACAGTCACGTTTCCCTCTGCAGTGTCATTCAAGTACACGATGTGGTGCATCGCGCGGTTGACGAGATCGAGGCCGAAACCTCGCCCGCGCCGCCGTGTGGCGCGGGATGCGAAATCGGTGCGCCGCTTGATGAGGGGCGAGAAGCTGCGGCCCCGATCCCGAATCAGGAAGAACGGCGAGGCGAGCTCGGGCGGAAGCAGGAGCCACTCCGCCGGCTCGAGCTCCGGCACCCACCAGACGTCGATCGTGGCGGTCGACGCGGCAGTGCCGTGCTCGGTGATGTTGGCGCAAACTTCGTACACTGCCGTCGCCATGAGCGCGGGAGGGTCCGCGATCTCATCCAGCGCCGGCATCCCTTTGACCCACGCGGAGATCGCGGACAGCTCCTTCAAATCGCACGGGAGTGAAAGGTGCATTCCGCGCAACTGCGCGAGCGCGACCAGGCGGGGACCGCACGAGATGGGCTCGAGCTCGGACGCGGGCGCATTGCGCTCCAGCACCACCAGGGTCTCGTCGTCGAATCGGCGATGATCGCCCGACCATGCGTCGAGCATCGTGAACTGCCGCTCGATCCAATCGCGGGCCGGCCTCTCCCCCTCGATGCGCAGCACTTCCTCGAAGCGTTCCGCGCCGAACTGCTCGGTCCTGGCATGATGCATCGCCTCGGTGATGCCATCGGTGTAGAGCACGACCTTGTCCCCCCGCTCCAGCTCGACTACGTGATCTTCGTAACGCGGAGGGGTGCTGCGCCGTTTGGAAATGCCGAGGGGCACACCGCGCGCCGCGACCGTCTCGATCGTCCCGTCGCCGCGCCGCACCAACGTCGGGGAATGGCCCGCGGAGGAAAATACGAAGCGATTCTGCTCGGCGTCGAGCATCCCGTAGCACATGGTCACGAACATCTGCGGAGGAAGGCTCTGCGAGAGCGCCGCGTCGAGCCAGCTCAGAAGATCCGCCGGAGACTGGAACTGATCCTTCACCGAGCGCACGAGCGAGGAGACCATCGTGGTGACCAGACATCCGCGCAACCCCTTGCCGGAGACGTCCGCCACCGCGATCCCCACTCCACCGCCGGCCAGGTGAAACACATCGTAGTAGTCCCCTCCGACCTCGTACGCCGGACGATGCGCGCCCACGATCTGGAACTCTCCGCGGAAGACCGGATCCACGGGGATGAGCGAGCCCTGCAGCTCTCTCGCCAGCTCCAGCTCCCGCGCGAGCCGTTCTCTCGTGACCGATTCCTCGCGGGCTTCCAGCAGCGACTCCCGCATCTCGTCGATCGTGTGGGCGGGAGTGGGGCAGGAGATCCTGTTCCGCAGCTTCTCGCTTCCGCTCGTGGCGGACGCCCTGGGCTCGACGAGGGCCGCAGTCGTGCTCACGTCCGCGGCGTTCGCGCTCTACCACGGCGGTCTGGCG
>CAMPIC010000199.1 GCA_946886185.1 uncultured bacterium | reverse complement strand
CGGAGACGTCGCCGCCCAGATAACCGTTCATGGTCGCGGTGACCAGCCAGAGCCGCAGGATCACGATCATGATCACGAAGATCAGGATCCCGTTCACCACCGTCATCCGCTGAGAGCGAACGAATCGAGTGCGCGGCTTCATGTCGCCGACTCCTCGATCCCGGTCGCGAAGACCGTGCCCTGACGCACCTCGACACGGACTCGTGGAAGCCGCCGGCGCGGCGGTCCGGCGAGAGGTTGTCCGGTCTGCAAATCGAACCATCCGTTATGGCAGGGACAGTGGAGCTTGCCCTCGCTCACCGCGGGCACCACCGGACACTGCAGATGCGTGCATTGCTGGTCGTAGGCGACGAAGCTCGATTCAACGGTTATGACGAGCAGGCGATGGGAGCTCCCCTCCGGATTCTCGAACGTGTTCGCGCCTCCGACCGCTAGCTCGTCGATCGAGGCGTTCGCGAGATCCGGCCAGGAGCCCGTGTGCCGGCCGGTCACGCTCTTCCACAAGATCCACGCCTGTCCGACGGCGAAGGCGCCGCTCGTCAGCACGATGAACTTGACCAGATCTCGGCGGGAAACGTATTCGTCCTCACCCCAATCGACGGGGAAGTCGCGCCGCCAGCGCGGCTGCACCGTGAACGCGCCTCGATCCGGCGGAACGGTCTGCGCCTCGATCGGCCCTTCCGCTGCCGGCTCGACGACCGAGACTGGTTTCCGATGGCTGTTCTCACTCACGATTCATCACTCCCGCTCGCAATTCGTCGCTCCAGATCGCGATTCATCGCTCCAAGTCCCGATTCGACTCCCGACGCGATTCGTTCGCTCGCGATTGATCAATCCCGTTCACGATGGATCACTCCACACCGTGTCGGTTAGCCGTTTGCTCCGGTTCCTCGAGGAATAGGTCGTCGAGGATGTCATGCCCGATGGTGGGCGCGTACATGGCGGCCGTCACGTCGATCGGAGCGGCCGGCGCCTCCCGCGGCACCATTACGTTGACCTTGGTGCGGATGATTTGCCCACCGAACTGGAAGGTATTGACGGGCCGAGCCGCCGGGCGGAGCCGCGCCATTTCCTCCCGCGTCCCGAACGCCAGCGCCTGGCTCGGGCAGACGGAAGCGCACATCGGCTTGAGCCCGACCGAAGTGCGGTCGTAGCACATGTCGCACTTCATCATCAGGTTCATCTTGGTGTTCATCTTGGGGATCCCGAAGGGGCAGGCGAGAACGCAATTGTTGCATGCGATGCAGCGCGGCTTGCGCGCGGTCTGGACCACGCCGTCCTCGGTCTTCTTGATCGCATCCGCCGGGCAGACTTCCGCGCAGGTTGGGGAGTCGCAGTGCATGCAGACCACCGGGACGGTCTGCGTCGAGTTGAACCGGTCGAGAAAGTCGACCTGGATCATCGACTGCCCCTTGTGGGTGTCGCATTCGGTGCAGGCCTGGATGCAGGACTGGCAGCCAATGCAGCGACCGGCGTCGATGAAGAACTCGAGAGTCTCGGGAACGGGCATCAGTCAATTCTCCCCGGCTGGAAAACTCGCGCGCGACTACCGCGCGACAACGATCGAGGCCGAGCAGGGATCACGGCTGCAGACGTGCCGACGCACGACCATGAATGGGTTCGAGTACCGATCACTGCTGCGGCTCCAGCTTGTCGGCGTACTCGGGCGGCGCGGCGGCCTTGCGCACTCGCACCGCGCACACCTTGTACTCCGGGATCTTCGAAATCGGATCCTGCGCGGCGATGGTGAGCTGATTGGCGCTTTTGCGCCCGCCCCAGTGGTAGGGGATGAACACCGTGTCCGGACGGATGGTGTTCACGACCCACGCGCGCAGCGTGCACGTCCCGCGGCGGCTCTCCACCGTGGTCCACTCGCCGTCCGCGATTCCCAGGCGAGCGGCGAGACGCGGATGGATCTCGAGCTTCGGCTCGGGATAGTGATCGACCAAAGGTCCGATCCTGCGCGTCTGATTCCCCGAAAGGAACTGACTGACGACTCGCCCGGTGGTGAGGATGATCGGGTACTCGCGATCGACATCCTCCGCGGGGCCAACGTGGGGGGTCGCATGGAAACGCGCCTTTCCGTCGGGGAAGTAGAACGGTCCCTTTCCTTGCGCGACCACATTCCAGGATCCGGGCTCGAACAGCCGCACCGTGCCTTGCGGTCCGGGTTCAGGGACGCCGGCGGGCACCTCGCTCGGACAGGGCCAGAAGACGCCGAAGTTGTCCTCCACTCGTTCGTAGGTGATCCCGGAGTAGTCGATCACGCCTCCCTTCGAGGCGGCACGCAGCTCCTCGAAAATCTGGCGAGGGCCCTCGAAGGTGAGACCGCGTTCGCGCCCCAAGGCGCGCGCGATATCCTGGATGATCCGCCAGTCAGCGCGCGCATCTCCAGGAGAGTCGACTGCCTTGTTGATGCGGATGACGCGCCCCTCCAGTTGCGTGACCGTGCCTTCGTCCTCTTCCTGGAGCGAGCCGGGCAGCACCACGTGGGCGTATCGGGCCGTCTCGCTCATGAAGAAGTCGATGGTGGCGAAGAATTCCAGCTTCGAGAGCGCATGCCGCACGAAGTTGTTGTCGGGAAGCGAAACCACCGGATTGAAGCAGATCGAAAGCAAACCCTTGATCTCACCCGACTCCGCCTTGCGCATGATCTCGTACGCGTCGACTCCCGGTTGGGGAAGCTCCTCCGGCTGCATTCCCCAGACCTGGGCGATGAACGCGCGGTGCTCCGGATTGCCGAGGTCGCGTCCGCCGGGAAGCTGATCGCACTTCTGCCCATGTTCGCGCCCTCCCTGACCATTCGCCTGGCCGGTGATCGTGCCGTACCCGCAGTGCGGGCGTCCGATCCGCCCCGAAGCGAGCACGATGTTGATCGCCCCCAGTACGTTCTGCACTCCATGGGAGTGGTGCTCGATCCCGCGCGCATGCATGAGGAAGCTGGTCTTGGCCGTGCCCCACCACTCCGCGGCCTGGCGAATCGTCGTTTCCGCGATTCCCGTGACTTCGGCGGTGCGAGCCGGGGTCCACGCGCGGACTTCCTGGGCGACAGCCTCGAAGCCAATGGTGTGCTGGTCGATGAAGTCGTGGTCGAGCCAGTCGTTTTCGATCATGAGGTGCAGGATCCCGTTGAAAAGCGCGGTATCCCGCCCCGGCTTGATCGGAAGAAACAGATCGCAGGTGCGCGCGAGCGGAGTGAGGCGAGGATCGACCACGATCACTTTCGCGCCATGCTCCCGCGCCTGCCAGATGTAGTTGGTGGTGATGGGAGCGCACTCGGCTACGTTGGCGCCGGTCACGAACACCACCTCGGTCCCCACGATGTCGCTCCAGGGATTGGCGGCTCGATCGATCCCGAACGCCTTCTTGTTGCCCGCTCCGGCGCTCACCATGCAGAGCCGGCCGTTGTAATCGATGTTCGAGGTGCGCAGGCACATGTGGGCGAACTTGCCCATCAGGTACGTCTTTTCGGTGGTGAGGCTGGCTCCGCTCAGAAGCGCGAAGGCATCGGGACCGTGCTCCTTCTGGATGCGCTCGATCTCGCGCGCCACCCGCGCGATCGCCTCCTCGTACTGCATCCGGCGGAATCCGGAGGGAGAGCTTCCGTCCTTTTCATAGGCGTGGAGGAGCCGGTCGGGATGGTCCTGCTGGAGGTAGCGTTTGACTCCTTTGGGGCAGAGCATCCCGCGATTGAACGGGAACTCATACCACGGCTCCACGCCCACGATGGTGTCGTCTTTGACCTTGAGCTGAAGGCCGCATTGCTGCCCGCAGAAGCAGCAGTGCGTCTTGACGTACTTGTCCGGCTCCACTCCCGAATCGACACGCAGATCAGTGGCATAGGCGCGCGTCGGTCCGAACTCGCGGATGGTCTCGAGCTCGAGCGGAGGAGGCAGGGCGGTTCGCGCTCCGTCGAGCGCGTCGATGGTACGACTCATGGGTGAAAGTTCTCCGAGTCCTCGACGCCGAGAGGCCCTTCCCCGATACCACCGTTGATGTACACGGGCATCGGAAGCAGACCCTTCGGCGCGGACAGAAGTCCGCCTCCACGGCGGCGGTCCCAGATCAATCCCTGAGCCATCGCAAAGATGGCGCGCCGGCACGGAGGGCAGATCCATTGATAGTGCTCGGTCCGGTGATCATCGATCTCGTAGCGGTAGCCGAGCTCTCGCTCCACCTGGATCAGATCACGAGCATGGAGGAGCGAGGTGAAGGCGTGGCCGCAACGGCGGCAATGGGCCGCCTCTTCGATACGGCCCATGTCTTTGTAAAAGCCCACCCCCAGCTGCGCCGGCCGTTGAAAAATGTGAAAAAACTTTCCGAACGGCAGCCAGATGAAGGTTGCGATCACCGTGACCGCATGAAACGTGGCCACGAAGGTGAATCCGTAGCCTTTGAGCCAGGTGTAGCTGGCCGTGAGCATCAGTCCGGTCACGCTCACCGCGAAGAGCAGAATGAGCGGCATGAAATCCTCTGAGAAGCGCTGCAACGCGCCTGCTCCTTCCTCGCGCATGCGCCGGCGCATCGCCAACATCACGCCGGCGATGACGAGGAACGAAGCCCACACCAATCCGTGGAAGAGGAAGAAGGCCAAGGCGGATTCATGGGGAAAGGAAAATGCCGGAAATCCGAAAATCACCGCCCGGTAGAGGTCGAGATTGCTCGGCACCGGCTCGAAGTGGAGCCAGCCGAACACGAGCGGGAAAGTGATGACTACGGCGAGGATGCAGCCCCACATGATGAGCAGATGCGTGATTCCGCGGATCCGACCGCGTTGCAGGATAAAGCGATTGGCCACGACGTCCGTGGCGACGCGGGAGACCCAGAACCGGGCGTTGTGCAGCATCCGCCCCTTGTGCAAGAACGCCTGCCACCCTCGCTTCCAGTAGAGAGCGGTCGGGGGCCGCGACAACCACATCGCATAGCGATACGTCAGTCCGAAGGTGGCGAAAAGGATCGAAAACGTGTACGCCACCAGCGCCGCGTCGAAATGGTCGAGATTGCGCGAGCCGACCACGATGAGCACACCGAGCGTGAGGGTCGTGAAGGCGCCCCAGAGCGAGGCACGCACCACTTCCCGCGTCCAGCGCCCAGCGCCGTTGGGTGAGTTGCTCATTTCAGCTTCCTGCCTCGCGATAGGGGCTCGCGACGAGCGTGCTCCTCAAACGACCGCAGCTTACCACGGGGGTGGACCGCGCGGTAGGCACGTACGGGAAAGCCCTAAGCAAAGACCGGGTGAGAAGAAACCGAAGACTGGGGGGTTCCGCAAAGCGCAACAAGAATCAGGAATTTTCTTCCCGCGGGTTCGTTGTTGTGGGGCCCTGGCGCGTGGCTCCGGCGACGCCGATGGGTCATTTTGCGCGGCGGCGCCCCGGGGTTGGGATCCTGTCGGTAGTTCCTCCCATAGGTCCGTCTACAGGTTTCCTACCTTGAGACCGATAATGGATCGAGGTCAGTCGCGGCCCATTTTACGCGCCGGGCGGACAGACGCCCTGATTTGATGACCGTCCGGAGGATTCTGGGTGCCGAAACCGCGCCTGTTGATCGTGGATGACGAGCGAGAGCTCCGTGACGTCCTCCATGAATTCTTCGAGGAGAGCGGCTACGACGTGATCGAAGCCGCTGACGGGAGAGTTGCGCTCGAGCTCCTCGAGAATTCGCAGGTCGACGTCGCGATCGTCGACATTTTCATGCCGGGCGTCGACGGGCTCGAGCTCTTGACCGTTCTCCGCAAGCGTCCCAAGTCCGCGAAGATCGTCGCCATCTCCGGTGGCGGCGAGACGCAATCCGGCGACGTCCCTCTCCAGGTCGCCCGACTCCTCGGCGCGCACGCCACGCTGGAAAAGCCGTTCGACTTCGAAGTCCTGCTTTCCCACGTCAAACACTGCCTCGACGCGTAGGTTTGCCTCCTCGGCGCGGTTGTCTGTCTCGTCGCGCGAGTCTCTCCACCGACCGCCAAGCTTGTCCCGAAGCCAGCCCGGTGGGCGTGCTCGATTCATCTTCATCCCTCTATACTTGAAAAAAGCG
>CAMPIC010000198.1 GCA_946886185.1 uncultured bacterium | reverse complement strand
CAGTCACCGCACGTAGAGGCTTGATTGCCCGCGGATCCAGACACAGCTTCAGCGAAGCCTCCTCGGCGCGACGTAACGTCTCATCTGGGACGACCTCATCGAGAGTCGTTCCATCCGGAAGCAGAGCGACCTCGAGCATCCGCTCCTCCACCGCAGAATCTCCCAAACTGTCGATTGCAGTCTCGAGCAGCACCATTTCCGCCTCGTCGAACGCGCGGTCCATCCGCGGGTCGAGCGGGAAATCCGATTCCCGCAGGACATGGATCGATCCCAGGAGATAGAGCGTGACGCTGTCGCTTTCCGCCACCCACAGCGACGTGGGTGTGGCGGGCACCCATTCCATGGAAGCCGGTCCTTGCGCCATGGCCACGGAGCACAGCGGCAGGGCCGGCAGCATTCTCAGCAACCCTCTGAGCATCGAGATGCCTCCTCGGAGAAGTGATCCCGGCTGCGGCCGGATCCGGAAGGATGGCGCACGCGGATCCCGTGAAATCGTACTCAGTCTGACGGCGCCGGGCGCGCGGAGCAACAAGAGTAGGTGGAGGCAGCGTGAGGGGCAGGGACGACTGATCGGCCCCTCGGCCGACTTCCTCGATGCGTCCGCCCGGTCCTCAGGCGGAGTACACTGTCGCGATGACCTCCAGCGCTCCCGAATCGGACCCCCGCCTGCCTGCGCTCGAACGCGCCCGCGGCCTCATTTTGCCTGCCGGCTATATCTGGGCTCCATTCGATCTCGACCGGATCGAGGAGGCGCTCGCTGTACTCGTGACCTGCGGGCGCCTCTCTTCCGGTTCGGATAGCTGGACCCTGGAGGAGCTCCGGTCGGGCTGGACCGAGCCGGGCGTCTCCCCGAGCGCGGACGCGATCCTGGTGCGCGGGCCGGACGGTTCGGCAGTCGGATACGAGGAGATGTACAACCACTCCTCGCATCTCTCGCTGATTTCGCTGGGCAACCAGGTCCTGCCGGAACACCGGGGGTGCGGAATCGAAGACGCGCTGCTGCGATGGGCAGAGCGAAGGGCGCACGCGGAGTGCTCGCTCGCTCCCGCGGGCGCGGAGGTCCTCTGGCGGTTGCCGTGCGAGGTGAACGATCGCGCCGCGCTCGCGCTCGCGGAGAGGCACGGTTTCGAACCAGTCCGCCATTACTTCGTCATGTCGCGGGAGGTGAGGGAGCTGGCGGAGCGCGATGTGCCGGTCTGGCCTGTAGGGATCGAAATCCGCTCCCTCCGGCGCGGGATCGACGAAGAAACGTACTATCGCGTGCGCTGGGAAGCGTTTCAGGATCACTGGGGCGTATCGCGCTCCTTCGAGGACGGCTTCGCGCGTTTCCTCCACGAGATCGAGCAGAATCCGGACTTCGATCCGCGGCTTTTCTGGGGAGCGTTCGCGGACGAACGCCTGGTCGCGATCTGTCACTGCCTACCGGCTTACGAAGGCGACTCCGAGACCGGCTGGATCTGCGACGTCGGGGTCGTGCGGGGCTGGAGAGAGCGCGGGCTCGGACGCGCGCTTCTCCTTCACGCGTTCGCGGAGTTTCGACGGCTCGGCAAGCGGATCGCTCGGCTCCATGTGGATGCCGAGAACCCGACCGGCGCGGTCAGGCTGTACGAAAGCGTCGGAATGGAGGTGACGGAGCGCATCGTCACGATGGGACGCCGGCTGACCGGCACCGGCGCGAGCCACTGATCCCGAATCGGCCGCTTTGGATGGGCACCGGCGCGAGCCGCTGATCCCGAATCGACCGCTGACGATGGGCACCGGCGCGAGCCGCTGATCCCGAATCGGCCGCTGTGGATGGGCACCGGCGCGAGTCTCTGATCTCGAATCGACCGCTGTCGATGGGCACCGGCACCTGATCTCGATGATGGGCCGCGGTGTGATCGGCACCGTCCGCATCTCATCTCGATCGGTCTGGATCTGAGGAGGCCCGAGGTTTATCGTTCCCCAGCATCAGACCTCCCTCTTCGAGCGCGCTCACACGTTGCATGTGGCGCCGGGAGGTCCACGGAAGGAGCTTCGCAAATGCCCCTCGACAAGTTGAACGGCGCCTTGAGCTCGGAAGTCGCCTCCCTGGTCGCCGAAGGGCGGGCCAAGGCGCCGGAGCGCGTCATCGTCGGCTATGTCGCGCCGCGGGGCGATCGGGGACCCCGATACTTGCTAGCCGGATCCGACCGCGAGTTCCTGCGGATGAACTCCAACAGCTACCTCTCGCTCTCTCAGCATCCGGCGCTCATCGCCGCGGCCGACGAGGCCACCCATCGATTCGGCGTCGGGCCGGGAGCGGTTCGCTTCATCGACGGGACCTTTCAGCAGCACGTGGAGCTCGAGGAGAAGATCGCGCGCTTCGTGAAGAAGCCATCCGCGAAGATTTTCAACTCCGCCTACACCTCGAACCTCGGCCTGGCCATGACCCTTGCTGGGCCGGGAACCTTCTGGATCGGCGATGAGCTCAACCACAATTGCATCATCCGGGGGATGCGCATCGCCAACGTGCCCCGAACCCACCGCTCGATCTTCGCGCACAACGATATCCCTGAGTTGAAGGCGCGCCTCTCCGAGATCCCCGAAGGAATCGAGCGCGTCGTGATCATCTTCGATGGAATCTTCAGCATGCGCGGGGACGTGGCGCCTCTGAAGGACATCGCCGACCTCGCGCGGGAGCACGATGGCCGCTTCCCGCAAGGCGTGGTGACGGTCATCGACGACTCGCACGGGATCGGCGCTTTCGGGAAAACGGGACGAGGCACCGAAGAGTTCGCGAATGCCGACGCGGACATCGTAGTGGGAACGTTCGGAAAGGCGTTCGGAGTCAACGGGGGCTTCGTCGCTTCCAGCCACGAAGTGATCGAAGCCGTTCGCCAGAAAGCGGACACTTACATCTACACGAACCCGCTCAGCGTCGCCGATTGCGCCGCATCCACCGCCGCGATCGATCTGGTCGATGGGCCGGAGGGGCGCGCCAGGCTGGATCACCTCCACGCGCGCGTCCAGCAGTTCCGTGCCGGAATCGCCGAGCTCGGGATGGAGTCGATCCCAGGACCGCACCCGGTGGTTCCCGTGCTGGTGCGGGACACCGACAAGACTCGCGCGATCGTCAAAGGGCTTTTCGAGCGCGGACTCCTGGTGGTCGGATTGACCTTCCCGGTCGTTCCCAAGGGAAACGAAACGATCCGGTTCCAGATCAATGCGGCTCACACCGAGTCGGACGTGGCGGAAGCGCTGGGGGCGCTCCGCGACGTCTGTTCCTGATCGATCCAGGCGCATCCCGATGCCGGTGCGCTCTTCGTTCGTCTCGCGTCCACTCCGAGTAGAGGCCAGAATCGTGAAGCTGTTCCGAACACTGGCGGTGGCCGCGATTTTGTCCTTTTCCTCTTTCCCTGCCCGAGCCGACGACCCGTATGAGGAGCTGCGCACCGCCCTTCGCCAGATAGATCGTTCCACCGTGCTCTCGGCCGCTGTTTCGGAGTTTCCGTTTCAGCGGGAGTGCGCCACTTTCGTTCTCCAGCAAGGACGAATCTTCCTGTTCCCCGAGCTCTACGGCGGCCGGCACGTGGCGCTTTACGAAGGTGAGGGCCGTTTCCTTTTCACGCCTCCGATCCGGCCGGAGCAGGAGCACCTCGAGCGGGTCATCGATCATTCTCGGATCGATACCTCTTTCGATCGCCTCTTCCTCTTCTTCGCCGACGAGACTGCCGCGCAGCTCGAGCGCGCCTTTGACTTCGCGCCCGCGGAGCTCACCGCCCCGGCCGCCGACTTCCTCCGGGACACCTCCGAGCTCCTCCTCGACGGAGAAGGGGACGTGGTCACTTCCGGGATGGTCACCGCGATCCTGAACCGAGATCACAACGACTATTTCTACGCGAGCGTCGACGCCGAGGAGCTGGGCGATCTCTGCATGGAGGTCAGCCCATATCGGCCCGAAGAAGTGTCGTTGGAACGGAGGCGGCGCACCATCGGCGCCACCATCGGATCCAAGCTCGAGCTCCTCAACATGTTCCATCGCGGGAGCGATTACGAGCAGGGTCGGCAGCACGATTATCGCTCCTGCGAGCGCGCCCGGGCCGATCACTACCAGATGGAAATCGCGCTCGACCGGGGACTGCACATGAGCGCGCGATGCGAAATGAGCGTCGAGTCCCGGGTCGACTCACTGCGTTGGTTCCGGATCCTTCTGCACCCTTCGCTCGAGGTCGATTCCCTGTCCTGGAGCGATGGGCGCCCCATCCAGAGCTGGCGTGGCAAGGATGCCTGGGAGCTCTGGGCCTCGGCCGATCCGCCGCTGGCGATGGGAGAACGGCAGCGCCTGCGCGTGACCTATCACGGCGACGTCATCGAGCGTACCGGAGACTGGATCGCGCTCCAATCCTCGCTCCATTGGTATCCGCATCTCGACGCGCGGGAGCGCGCGACGTTCGACGTGACCTACGAAGTTCCCGAGGAGTTCACGCTCGCGAGCGCAGGACGGAAGGCAGCCGAGGAGATGCGCGGTCCGGTCCGGGTGTCGCGCTGGGAAGTGACCGAGCCCTCGCGCAATTTCTCATTCAGTCTCGGGTTCTTCAAGCTCTTCACGATCCAGGACGAGCGCATCCCTCCCGTGGCCATCTACATGTCGAAATCCCATCACCGCGAGATCGGCGAGGAGCTGGTCGAAGAAGGCATCGTCTCCGGACGCGGCATGGAAAAACAGGTGGGAGCGGATGTGGCCAACGCGATCGCGTTCTTCCAGCACGTTTATGGGCCGGGGCCGGAAGGACACCTTCGCGTCGCGGAGCTGCCGCGTTCGCATGGCGAGGCGTTCCCCGGACTGCTCCAACTCTCCTGGGCAACCTTCCAGATGGAAAACGACGACGGATTCAACGAGCTGTTCCGCGCGCACGAGGTCGCGCATCAGTGGTGGGCGCACGGAGTCGACTTCAACTCCTATCACGATCAATGGCTGAGCGAGGCGTTCGCCGAGTACTCCGGACTCTGGTTCATGCAGAACCAGCTCGGCAACAACGAGCGCTTCTTCCGCTATCTCCGCGATTGGCGCGACCGGATCTTCGACAATCGCAACTATACCCTGGGAAAGGGGCGCGACGCGGGCCCCATCTGGCTCGGATATCGGACCGGAGCGGAAGCGACCCCGGGCGATTACGATCTGATCATCTACGAGAAGGGAGCGTGGGTCCTTCACATGCTCCGCAACATGCTGCTCGACCTCGACACCCTGAGCGAGGACAAGTTCCTCGCGCTCATGAGCGACTTTTACACGCGCTATCGTGGAAAGGAAGCCTCCACCGCCGACTTCCAGGAAGTGGTCAGCGAGCACTTCGGAATGGACATGAGCTGGTTCTTCGAGCAGTGGGTCCTGGGGACGGCGCTTCCGACGTACGAGTACGCCTACCGCGTGATTGCAGAGGGGGAAGGCCAGTTCCGGGTTTCGTTGCAAGTGCGCCAGCGTGGCGTGCCGGAGGAGTTCCGCGCCTACATGCCGATCCATGTGGACTTCGGGGAGGGACGATTCACGCGCTTTCGGGTGCTTTTGACCGGAAGCGACTCGCAGTTCGATCTGCCTCCCATGTCGCTCCGGCCACGGGAGATTCGTCTCAATGACATGGAGTCTGTCCTCTGCCGAGTCGAGAACGTCGACTGGCGTGAGTAGCTCCCCTTGCCCATGAAACGGCCCTACCCCGGGGTAGGCGCGGCGCTGGTCACGGCGAGTCCTTTCGTCTTCGCGGACGCGTGGTGGGTGTACGGCGCGCGGCTATGGGAAACCTGGTGGGTCACCGCGAGCACCGCTCTTGCCAGCCTCGTCCTGTTGTCAGCGGGGATTACGCTTCGCCGGCGTCCGTTTCCGGGACGGATCCTGACGACGTCCGGCGTCGCTCTCCTCTTCGCATTGCACCTTCCTCAACTGATTCGCTCTCCCGGTTGGACGCTGGCCGCGCTTCTCCTCGCTTCGATCGTGATCGTCTCGCTCTGGACGCAGCGGAGCTTCGGGTACCGCGTGCTCGTCGCCCGGCAACCGGAGCCTGCGATGCGCGCTCG
>CAMPIC010000197.1 GCA_946886185.1 uncultured bacterium | reverse complement strand
ATCCGCGATCAGCTCGCGATACACGGGCACGATCGGGTGATGGCGGGCCAGCTCCCGGAACGTTTCGTAATCGGGGATCGTCACGCGGCGCCTCCTTCGAGCGATCCCCGGAGCTCGCGCGCGTGACGGCGCGCCACTTCGGAGCGATCGTCGCCCGAGAGCATGCGGGCCAGCTCGCGCAGTCGTTCCTCTTCCGAGAGCGGCTCGACGCGCGCGCGCGGGCGTCCGCGATGCTCTTCCTTGACGATCCGGAAATGGCGCTGAGCGCGCGCCGCGATCACCGGCAGGTGCGTGATCAGCAGCACCTGCGTGCGCTCGGCGAGATGGGTGAGACGTTCCGCCACCCGCACCGCGGTCTCGCCGCCGAGCCCGGCGTCGATCTCGTCGAAGACCCAGCTTCCCGGCATCGCCGCCTCGCCAGCGGCGGAGTGCAGCGCGAGGAGGACGCGCGAGAGCTCGCCTCCCGAAGCGGTGCGGCCGAGATCTCCCAGCTCGAGAGAGCGATGGCTGCGAAAGCGCAGCGCAATGTGATCCAATCCGCCTTCGAGCGGCCGGATGGGCGCAGCATTCGGTTCGGCGCGCACCCCGGGCACGCCTTCTTCGCGCCGGAGCTCGAAGCGCAATTCCGCGCCCGGCATTCCCAATGCGGCGAGCAGAGATTCGGCGCCTTCGCTCAGGCGGAGCGCCGCTTCGCGCCGCGCTCGGGAAAGCTCCTCCCCCGCCTGGAACGTCTCGCGCGCCCTGCTCGCCAGAGCGCGGTCCTGCGCCTCGATTCGGCCCGCGAGCGCCTCGCCCTCGTCCAAACGCTCCTGCACGCGGATCCGGTGCTGCCGCACCTCTTCATCCCCGCCGTACTTGCGCGCGAGGCGATCGAGCGCGCGCAGCCGCTCCTGCGCCGCTTCCGGATCGAATTCGAGCTCGTCTTCCTCGGAGGGGAGGTGGCGCTCCAATGCGCGGACCGATTCGCGGAGCTCGAGCAAGCGATCGCGAATCTCGTTCCAGGGAGATGTGTCGCTCCTTCTTAGCTCATGGAGGAGCGACTCGAGTCGGTCGGCGATCGAGCCTTCGTCATCGAGGAGATGCGCGCGGAAGCTGCGCGCCCGCGCGACCGTCTCGGCGCGCGTTTGCGTTTCGGTTTCGAGGCGGGAAAGCTGCTCCCGCTCCCCCGGCTTCGGATCGATCGAGTCGATCT
This sequence comes from uncultured bacterium, assembly GCA_946886185.1. Next base: position 4,848 of record CAMPIC010000197.1, on the reverse strand, counting down.
CCTGCGCCTGGAACCGCAGCCACTCCTCCTCGCCGGCGAACGCCAGCTGTTCGCGCGCGAGCCGATCCCGCTCCGCGTGCGCGTCGAGGAACGAGCGGCGCGCCGCTCGGTACCGGGTCGCCAGAGCGGAGCTTCCCGCGGCGCGATCGAGCAGATCCTCCTGCTGATGGGGCAGGAGCAGGGCGCGCTGTTCCCCCTGGCCGACGATCCGGACGCGCGCAGCGGTCCATTCGCGCAGCTGTCCCACGAGGATCTGCCTGCCGTTGGCGAAGGCGCGGCTGCGCCCATCGGCGCTCACCTCGCGCCGGAGGAGGAGAAGACGGTCGTCATCCTGGGGGATGCCGGCCTCGCTCAGGGCGGCGCGTCCGGCCGGATCATCGGAGAGATCGAATGCCGCTTCCACGACCAGCTTGTCCGCGCCCGCGCGCACCCAATCGGCGCTCGCGCGCTCCCCCGTGACCAATCCGAGCGCGTCCACCAGGATCGATTTGCCCGCGCCCGCTTCGCCGGTCAGCACTTGAATGCCGGGTCCCATCTCCAGGACCGCGGATTCAAAGATCAGGAACTGCTCGAGAGCGAGACGCAGGAGCATCGCATTCACTCACACCGCTTCAACCCGAGCGGCTTCCACGATCGACCCAAGGAGCAAGAAAAGACAGCCCGATCAGGCCCCTCCCCACCGCAGCTTGGACCGGAGCACTTCGTAGAAGGATCTGTTTTCCACGAGGACGAAGTGGATGGGACGCTGAGCCCGGTGCACCCGGACTCGTTGCTCGGGTTCCAAGTCTAACATGACCTGTCCATCGATCGCGAGGTGGGCGCCGCTGCCGCGCGAGCGATAGAACATCTCCAGCGTCTGGTGCGCCGGGAAGAGCAGCGGCCGAATCGCGAACGCATGCGGACAGATCGCGGTCGCCATGAGGGCTTTGAGACCCGGTTCGACGATCGGGCCTCCCGCGGAAAGGCTGTAGGCGGTCGATCCGGTCGGGGTCGCGACGATCAAGCCGTCCGCGCGGAACGAGCCGAGAAGGACTCCGTCGATCCTCGTCTCCACTTCGAGCGAGCGCCCGCCGTTGTCGCGCATCACGACATCGTTGAGTCCGTAGAAGCTCCGCGCCGGCGCATCCCCGCACGCGTCCACCTCGGCCCGGAGCATCAGGCGCGGCTCGAGCCGATAGCGGCCCGCGAGCACTTCCTCGAGGGCGGAGTACATCTCGTCGACGCCGATCGCGGTGAGGAAGCCGAGATGCCCGAAGTTCACTCCGAGAACGGGCACTTCCGCCGGATAGGCGTGCCTCGCCGCGCCCAGGAGCGTCCCGTCTCCTCCCAGGACGATGAGCAGATCGCATCCCGCGAGCTCGCGATTGTCACCCTCTTCTTCTTCGTCGCCCCAGGGAGACCGGCGTACTTCGACGCCACGCGCTTCCAGCCAGGAGATGAGCTCCGCGAGCGCCTGCCCCGCGTGCTCCTTCTCCAGGTTGGCGTGGACGGCGACGCGTCTCATCGGGCGCTCCGCGCGCGTTTACGCGGCGATTTCGCCGGGGCACTCGGCACCTGGGCGGGGTTTGCTCCGCCGGCACCGTTGGCGCTCTCCCAGAGAGGTCCGCTCCAGCTCTCGGGCAGCCGCACCACCACCGCGTCGATCAAGGAGCCGAAGAGCCGCGCGTTGCGGCCGGTGGGAATCGCGTCGCGGCACGCGGCCACGCTCTCCGCGAGCGCGCGCCGAGAGCGCGGCAAACCGAGGATGGATGGATAGGTGGCCTTGCCGTTCTGGCGATCGCGCCCCGCGGTTCGTCCCAGCGCGCCGGAGCTGCCCACTTCGTCGAGGAGGTCATCGACGATTTGAAAGAGCAGCCCGAAACGCGTTCCGAACTCGCCGAAGCGACGCAACGAGCGCTCGTCCGCGCCCGCGATGAGCGCGCCGCTCACGAGCGAAGCGCGCAGGAGCTCACCGGTCTTGCGTGCATGGATCCAGCGGAGCGTGTCGGGTCGGATCTTCTTTTGCTCCGACTCCAGATCGACCACCTGGCCGCCGATCACGCCTCCCGTGCCGACCGCGGCGGTGATCTCACTCAGGACGCGCAGTCGCATTTCCATCGCCACGGGCAGATTGGATACCGTCTGGAACGCCAACACCTGGAGGGCGTCCCCTGCGAGGACCGCGATCGCCTCGCCGTACTTCGCGTGGCAGGTGGGTCGGCCCCGGCGCAGCTCGTCGTCGTCCATGCAGGGCAGGTCGTCATGGATGAGCGAAAAGGTGTGCAACAGCTCGATCGCGCTCCCGAGGAGCGGTCCAGCGACGCCGCGCCCTCCGGCGGTCTCGAATCCGAGGAGCACGAGACCGGGGCGGATCCGCTTTCCTCCGGGAAAGACCGAGTGCCGCATCGCTCGATGGATCGTCTGCGGGCGCTCGCTCGCGGCGGGAAGAATTCGCCGTAACGCCGCCTCCACTCGCTCCGCTCTTCGGCCGTACCAGCTCCACCATGTGGAGCCCGGTTGGTCAGGCACCCTCTCCCTCCTCCAGATCGAGCGGCCGCGCTTCCAGGGCGCCGTCGGATCGGCGCAGCACTTCGCGGACCCGGAGCTCGGCGCGTTCCAGGAGATCGGTGCAGATGCCGAGGAGACGCTGCCCTTCCTCGAATCGGGCGATCGACTCTTCGAGCGCGAGATCTCCTGACTCCAGGTCCTCGACCAGCTGTTCGAGCCGCTCGAGCGCCTCCTCGAAACGCAGCCCATTCTGCGGCGATTCCGCGCCGGGCGCGCTCGGAGAACCTCCGAGCTGGAGCTGGGATGCCTCTTCTGGTTTCACGCGCCCTCCTCCGTAGGCAGTGTACGCCCCTCGACCCGGCACTCAAGTGCTCCGCGATGGAGAAGCAGGTGCAGGCTCGCATTCGCAGCCACCTCCGCCGCGCTCCGGATGATCGATCCATCGGGTGCGCGGGCGATGCTGTACCCGCGAGCGAGCACCGCCTGCGGGCCCAGCGCCTGGAGGCGAGCCCGCGCGAGCGCCACGCGATGGCGGCGCGGCTCGATCGTCGTTCCCCGAGCGCTCGCGAGTCGGTGCGCGAGGCTCTCGAGCGAGGCGCGCGCGGACAGCATCCGCCCGACCGGCTCGAAGCGCCGATGGCGCGCGCGCAACTTTTCCAGTCGCGCGCGGCTCTCTTGTAAGCGCGCTCGCTGTGCCCGAAGCAGACACTCCGCGAGTCGATCGACGTGGATCCGCCGCGATCGCAGGAGGGCGTCCGGATCCGCGAGCGGAGAGCGCAGCCGCGCCCGATCGAGCCTCCGTCCGGCTCGCTCCAGTCGATGAATCAGGGCCTGCTGGAGAGAGCGCCGCTCGCGGAAGAGGACGCGCTCGACCTCGGCGCGATCGGGAGTGGCGAGCTCCGCCGCGTGTGAGGGCGTGGCGGCGCGCACATCGGCCACGAAGTCGCTGATCGTGAAATCGATCTCGTGACCGACCGCGGAAATCACCGGTGTGCGGCAGGCCGCGATCGCGCGCGCCACCCACTCATCGTTGAACGCCCAAAGATCTTCCAGAGAGCCCCCGCCACGGCCGACCACCAGGAGATCGAATCCGAGACGATCCATGGCGGCGATCCCGTCGGTGAGCGCGGGAACCGCTTCGACTCCCTGCACCGGGCAGGGCCAGAGATAGACGCGCGCGACCGGCCAGCGGCGGCGCAGGATGCGCACGAAATCGCGGATCGCCGCGCCCGAGGGAGACGTGACGATGCCGATCTTCCGTGGAAACCGCGGCAGCGTCTTCTTCCGCTGCGCGTCGAACAGCCCTTCCGCTTCCAGGCGGGAGCGGAGCTCGAGGAACGCGGCCTGGAGCGCTCCCTCCCCTGCAGCCACCACTCGATCGACGTAGAACTGATACTCGCCACGCGCCTCGTAGACGGAGATCCTGCCGAGCGCGCGCACGCGCAATCCGTTCTGCGGCGAAAAACGCATCCGCTCGAGCGTGCTCGCCCAGATTACCGCTTTGATCACGGCGCGATCGTCCTTCAAGGTGAAGTAGGCATGGCCGCTCTGATGGCGCTTCCAGCCGGAGATCTCGCCCTCCACCCAGACGCGCGCGATCTCGAACTCGAGCAGCTCCTTGATCCGACGGGTGAGCTCGCCGACCGAAAGTACCGGCAGATCCATCAGTCGTCCCCGGCGACCAGAGCCAGGGCGAACTCCACCGGTTCGGGCGCATTTCCTCGCGCTGCCTCGTAGCAATAGAGCGTGTTCGCGAGCAGCATGGTCACGGTGAGCGGACCGACTCCGCCCGGCACCGGGCTCAGGTAGCCCGCGATCGGCGCCACGCTCGCGGCATGCACGTCCCCGAGGAGCAGTTCCTTCCCGGGGCGATCGGGATCGGGCCTGCGGTGCATGCCGACATCGACCACCACCGCGCCGGGCCGGACCATGTCACCGACCAGCGTCTCGCGGCTTCCCATCGCGGCCACCACCAGATCCGCCTCGCGCGTGATCTGCGCGAGGTTTTCGCTGCGGCTGTGCGCCACGGTGACGGTGGCGTCCCCCCAGGGCGCCTTTTGCGAGAGCAGGAGCGACATCGGGCGACCCACGATCGCGCTCCGCCCCAGCACCACGGCGCGCCGGCCGCGCGTGTCGATGCCGTAGCGCCGCAGGAGCGCGAGGATCCCGAGCGGCGTGCAGGAGACGACGTCGGGACGCCCCAGCGCGAGCTTTCCCTGATTGAGCGGATGCAGCGCGTCGACGTCCTTGGCCGGGTCGACCGCCAGCGCCACCACGTCCGGCCGGATCTGGCGCGGCAACGGAAGCTGCACGAGGATGCCATGCACCGGGCGCTCGCCGCGACTTTTATTAAGCTTGGCG
>CAMPIC010000196.1 GCA_946886185.1 uncultured bacterium | reverse complement strand
TACTCGCGGCGCAGGAACGCCATCGCGCCTACGCGGATGACGCCCGAGATCTCCTGCATGCGGTCGTTGCCCGGATCCTGTCGAAGGACTCGCATGGCCAAGTAGGTCGCGAACAGCATCCCGAGGAGTCCGCCTCCCATGGAGATGATCACGCTCGCCGGCACGTCTCCGAACATTCCCTCAGCTCCCCTCTCGGCTCATCCCTGAGCCGATTCGCTCCGGACCGACGCGTTGAATCGGTTCATCGCCTCCGCCAGCCCCTCTCCACAGATCAAGCGCGCCGCTTCCGCCGCGCGCGCCGCGATTGCCTGCAGCTCGATCCAGTCGTTCCCCTCGAGAGGCGCCAGGACAAACTCCTCCAGAGCCATCTCCTCCGGCGGCGAATCGACTCCGACGCGGATCCGCGGGAATGCGATGGAATCGAGCTCTCTCACGATCGACTCGAGGCCACGATGGCCGCCGGGGCTTCCCGACCGCCGGATCCGGATCCGACCCCACGGAAGATAGACGTCGTCGGTCACCACCAGCACCTCCGGCGGCGCCGCATCCAGCTCTTCCATCATCCGGGCGATCTCTTCTCCGGAGCGATTCATGTAGGTGAGCGGGCGCATGAGGCGAATCGCGCGTCCGCCCAGCGCGACCTCCGCTTCCTCACGCTGCGCGCGTTTCCGCCACGTGGCCGTTCCCCGGAGATTCTCCAACACGAGAAACCCGACATTGTGTCGGGTTCGCTCGTAACGGGCTCCCGGGTTGCCCAACCCCACGACCTCTCGAACGGCCGTAACCTTCACGCACATCGTCATCGCATCTGGCACGCTCAGAGATCGCTCCTCAAGAATTCCCGGTCGTATTGGCCGGTGCGGCAGCCTTGGCCGGCGCGGCAGACTTGGCCGGGGCGGCAGACTTGGCCGGCGCCGCTTCCGGTGCTGCGGCCGCGGCCGGGGCCTCTTCCTCGGCAGTCGGGGCAACCACCATCGCCACCACCTGATCGGGAGGATTGACGATGTGCATGTTCTCGTCGAGTTGGATGTCGCGCACGTGGATCGAGGCGTTGCGATCGAGGTGGGTCACGTCGACGTCGATCGACTGGGGAATGAGAGCCGCCACGCAATCGAGCTCCAACTCGCGCGTGAGGTGCTCGAGGATGCCCCCTTCCTTCGTGCCCACTGCGGTGCCGATGAGGTGGACCGGCACGTGGACGCGCACCTTCTGATCCATCCGGATGTGCTCGAAGTCGAAGTGGACCACCGCTTCGCTGACCGGATGGCGCTGCACTTCCTTGATGATCGCCTTGAACTCTTCCGACTCCCGCCCCTTCAGGCGAACGTCGAAGATCGCGTTGCCGGAAGAGACCGTGCGAAGGATGCCGTCGAGCTCACGCCGATCCACCGCCAAGGGCACGTTTTCGTCCTGCCCGTAGAGGATCCCCGGAACGTTTCCGTCCCGGCGGCTCTGACGGGCTCCCCCCTTGCCACTCAGCTCTCGAAGGGTGGCGTTGATCTTCACGGTATCCATCGTTCTCTCCATCTTCCGGCTTTCGAACCGAACCGCCCAGGATCCGAATCGGATCTGGTATTGCCCACAATCAAACGAACAGCGAGCTCAAGGACCGCTCTTCGTGGATCCTCCGGATCCCTTCCCCGAGGAGGCGGCTGACCGTCAGGACGTGCAACTTCCCGTCCAGGTCCGCACCACGGGGCGGGACCGAGTCGGTCACCACCACTTCTTCGATCGGAGCCGCTTTCAGGACCGCAGGAGTATCCGGCGCGAAGACCGCGTGCGTCGCTCCCACGCAGATGCTCTCCGCCCCTTGCTCTTTCAGCGCCACCGCCGCCTTCGCGATCGTCTTTCCGGTCGAGATCACATCATCGAAGATCACGATGTTGCGCCCCTGCACGTCCCCGATCAGATTCATGACCTCGGTGTCATCCGCGCGCGTGCGTCGCTTGTCCACGAGCGCGAGCGAGGCGCCCAGGCGCTTCGCATAGGCACGCGCCATCTTCAGCGAACCGACGTCCGGCGCGACCACGGTGAGATCGCGGATCTCCTTGCGCTGGAAATAGTCGATCAAGACCGGCGCCGCGAAGAGATGGTCCAGCGGGATGTCGAAGAACCCCTGGATCTGGCTCGAGTGCAGATCCATGGTCAGCACCCGGTCCGCCCCCGCTTCCGCGATCAGATTCGCCACCAGCTTGGCCGAGATCGGCACGCGCGGTTGATCTTTCCGATCCTGACGCGCATAGCCGAAGTACGGGATCACCGCCGTAACGCGCTGCGCCGACGCCCGCTTGGCCGCGTCCATCATGATGAGCAGCTCGAGCAGTGACTCCGCCGGAGCTCCGGTCGGCTGCACGATGAAGATGTCGCAGCCGCGGACATTCTCATTGATCTTGACCGTGATCTCGCCATCCGGAAACCGCGCGACCTCGGCTTCCCCCGGATCGACCCGCAGATACTCGCAGATCGCCCGCGCCAATGCCGGATGGGCGCTTCCGGAGAAGACCCTCAACGAATCGACCACCGACTCTCTCCCGCACGTCGCTTTTCGGCCCAGACCCTGTCGGACGCAAAAGCGTGATGTTACACGATTCGGGGACGAACCCCATCAAGAAATGGCTGGGGCGGGAGGATTCGAACCTCCGAATGTCGGATCCAAAATCCGATGCCGTACCACTTGGCGACGCCCCAATCCGGACCCTCGTTCTACCCTAGCAGCGGAAAATGCCCTCCGGAAGGCAAAGGAAAAGCCGCCCTGCCCACTTCGGCGGGCGACTCTCGCGGTCTCCGAAACGCGCTCGGACCGGTCACGTCCGACCCAGCGATACGACCGCCGAATCCGAAAATGAACGCCCTAATGCACGATCGCGTTTCTTTCCAGCTCCTCGCGATATGCGGCGAGGATCTGACTCTCGAGCATGGCGCGAGCTTCGGCATGGATCGGGTGGACCACATCCTGGTAGGTCCCGTCGGGGCGCTTGCGGCTCGGCATCGCCACGAACAGGCCCCGCTCCCCCTTGATGATCTTCATGCCGCGAATCACGAAACAGTTGTCGATCGTGATGGTCACGAACGCCCGGAGTCGACTCTCTTCCTGAAGAGCGATCCGAATCTCCGTGATCCGAAGTCTAACGGACTCCCCACTCATGTGTGCCCCTACACATTGGGCGAGCCACCGCTCCCTGGCCACTCCGCGCCCACACTCCCGGCTGCCCGTTGAAATCAACGGCCAGCCAGGCTGCATGAAAGTCGGCCGTTGCTAAACCCTCGGGATCTCGTCCGCGATTCTGGACCGAATCGCACCCGAGACGGTTTTCCAATGGCCTCTCAGGGCGTCAGGAGCGGGCTCTTCGCAGGAGCCGGCACCCGCACTGGGACGGGCGCGTGGCCCTTGCCCAGTAGCCGCTGCTGCGGAAGCGTCCGGACCATCCCGCTGCCTCGTCGTCGGAAGAGGCGAGCGCGAAGACTGCCGATCCGCTCCCCGTCACTCGCGCGAAGACCGCCCCCAAGGCCTGAAGCTCGTCGAGCACCATCCCTACTGCCGGCACCTGCTCGACGACCACGTCCTGTAAGTCGTTTCGGAGGTCCCGCCATGCCCGATCCCACAACGCACTTGGGTTTTCACGCGGCGCCATGGTAGCCAGGGGTCCCGAGGGTGTCAACGGCAATCTGAGGCGGCCGTAGATCGAACTCGTAGGGAGAGAAACGTTTGGATAGACGATGACCAACGCCCGGCCCGGCCATGGATCGATCGGGACCACGCATTCCCCGCGCCCGGTCCCGAGCTGGCTTCCCCCTTCGAGGAAAAACGCCACATCCATTCCGAGGCTCGTCGCGAGCGCGTGCAGGCGGCGCCGATGTTGCTCCGGGTCGGGATGGAGCGCGCCCAGCAGCTCATTCAATCCGAGCAGAGTGGCCGCGGCATCGGTAGAGCCTCCCCCCAGCCCAGCGCCGACGGGGATCCGCTTGGTGAGAGAGATTTCGAGGCGGCGCGAGCCCCGCTCCGGCATCGCTTCGAGATAGGCCCGCGCGGCGCGCAGGACCAGGTTCTGCCCGTGCGGTCCGAGATCCACTTCGTCCGTGCCCGAGAATCGAACGGTGAGCGTGATCGAAGGAGGGCCCGTCAGAATGGTGGATGAAGGGTCGGTGAGGCGAATGCGTACGGTGTCGGCCAATTCGATCGTCTGCAGGACGGTGAGCAGCTCGTGATAGCCGTCGGGCCGCTTCCCCAACACTTCAAGCCCGAGGTTGATCTTCGCGGGAGCGCGCACCGTCACTTCGCGCATTACGGAGATCCTGTTGGAGAGAGGCTCAGGATGACGAGGATCGTCGCTCCCCACGCGAGCACGTTCAGCAGCGTGGGCAGGTCGGTGAGCAGCACCTCTGAGGGAGATCCTCCCCTCTGGTGGCGGAAGATCAGATAGAGGTAGCGAAAGACCCCGAAGACCACGAACGGAATCGTGTACACCAGGTTGTCGGTTCCGAACTTCTGGACCGTCTGCGGGCTCACGGTATAGATCGCATAGGAAATCACCGTCGCGGCGGTCACCACCGGAATGAGCTGGTCGACGAGCGCGGGCGGGTACTCCTCCAAAGTCTTGCGGTGATCCTCCGCGTTCTCCGCGAGCAGCACCCGCTCCTGGCGCCGCTTCCCCACCGCCAGGAAGAGTGCGAGGAAGAGCGTACAGATGAGCAGCCACGGGGAGATGTGCTCGCTCGAGGAAAGAGCCTGCACGCCCGCCACGGCGCGGAGCACGAAGCCGATCGCGATCAGCATGACGTCGAGAATGACCACGTTCTTGAGCCGCAGGGTGTAGGCGATGTTGAGCGCGTAGTAAAGCGCGGCCGTGATGACGAAGCCTCGCCCCAGCGGCCAGCTCACCGCGAATCCGCCCGCGAGGAGAACAAACAGGAGAACGCGCGCCGTGGCAGGCGAGATGCGCCCCGCCGCGATCGGCCGGAGGCGCTTCTTCGGATGGATCCGGTCCTTCTCGACGTCGATGAGATCGTTCAGGACGTAGACCGAGGAGGCGAGCAGACAGAACGCGAAGAACCCCTGGAGCGCCGCGAGCAGCTCCGGCAGCTGGGTGAACCGGTGACTGAAGACCACTCCTGCGAAGAGCACGGTGTTCTTCGTCCACTGCCGGACCCGCATCTCCTGGATCAAGTCGCGGAAGGTCATGCCGAATGGATCTCCGCGACGCGGCGCGCCAACCCTTCCTGCCATCCGAGAAGAGCGATCCCGAGGTCAGTGCGCAGCCGCTGCGTATCGAGGATCGAGTATGCGGGTCGCGGAGCAGGGCGGTTGAACGCCTCGGTCGTGGTCGGCTGCACCCGCTCTTCGGAATACCCGAGACCGCGCGCCAGCTCGCGCGCGAAGAGGAACCAGGTGGTCTCGCCGGATGCAGCCGCGTGGATCGTCCCGCGGAAACCGCTGAGGGCGATCTTCCAGAGGGCGGGCGCCAAATCGTCCACCCAGGTCGGGGCCACCGTCTGGTCGTTCACGACCGAAACCGGCCCGCGCGCGAGGCGCTCCGCGATCGCGGTCACGAAGTCGGGACCGCCCTCCCCGTAGAGGCCGCTGCTGCGCACGATCCGATACTGCGCGCTCGTTTCGCGCACGGCGCATTCGCCGTACCACTTGCTCTGCGCGTACACCCCCCGGGGCGCCGCGGGGTCGTACTCGCGGTACGGCCGCCGGCCGTTGCCGTCGAAGACATAATCGGTGCTGAGAAAGGTGAGCGGGACTCCGAGTGGAGCGAGCGCCGCGGCCAGCCGCCCGGGAAGATGGCCGTTGATCAGAAAAGCGCGATCGGGATCCGCTTCGCAATCATCGACGCGGGTCCACGCGGCGGTGAGGATCACTTCGCGGATGCCGTCGCTTTGCACTCGCGCGCGGATCTTGGCCGTATCTTCCAGCGGGAGATCCGTTCGAGACGGCGCGATCGCTTCCGCATGCGCGGGGACGTGCCGCAGGAGCGCGCGACCCAGGAGGCCGCCTCCTCCGAGAATGAGAACCCTCGTGCCCATACCCCGCCCGCTCAGCGCTCCGCCTCTTCCCTCGACACCGCTGCCCACGCTTCGGTCGCGACGGCGCGGCAGGGATTCAGC